>CALNCH010000273.1 GCA_937875245.1 uncultured Spirochaetaceae bacterium | reverse complement strand
ATTGCTATCAATTGTATACGAAAAGTAGCAGGAACAGACACTCAGGGTACCAGTGGTCTTGGAATTGTACGTGCTGCGGAACTTTTTGGTTTTTCATGCAAAGGCCTTTTTAGTAAAGAAAAAAATCTTTCAAATCAGTTACCTTGTCCATTTATTGTTCATTGGAAACAAGAAGTTTTTGATCACTATGTTGTTGTATACAAAATTACAAAATTTTTTGTCCTTGTTGCAGACCCCGCTGAAGGAATAAAAAAAATTTCCATCTCTGAATTTATAAAAAAGTGGAGTGGTGTGTTTTTTATTATGGCACCTACTTCAAGTTTTCAACAAATACCTGAATCTCAAGGTTTGTTTTCAAGATTTTTTTACTTGTTATCCCCTCATAAAAAAACATTATTCTTAGCTTTTGTAGCTAGTTTATGTTTAAGTTTATTAGGAGTAGCCACTGCTTTTTACTTTCGTTTTTTGATCGATGAAGTGCTATATTCGCAATTACAACAAACCTTAACACTTTTTTCGCTTGGCTACCTACTAGTTATCTTTTTTCAAGCATTATTAAACTTTTCTCGCAATCAATTAATGATGCACATGAGTAATAAAATTGATTTAGTTCTTATCTGTGGCTATTTTAGACATATCCTTCATCTTCCAATGCAATTCTTTACTGCCAGAAAAACAGGTGAAATACTGTCCCGATTAGGTGATACAGCAACAATTCGGCAAACAATTTCTTCCACCACCCTTTCCATTGCTTTTGATTCTTGTATGCTCATAATTGGAGGAATTTTTTTATTTGCATTTGGTAATAAATTACTTTTCGTTGCAATGGTACCAGTAGTTTTATCCGCTATTGTTGCTTGGTTATTTGCTAAGCCATATAAAAATCGATTAAAAAAGAAAGCTGTTTTAGAAGCTGAAAAACAATCCCATCTTGTAGAAAGCATTAATGGTGTTGGCACAATAAAAGCCTTATCATCGGAAAAAGAAGTTTACGAAAAGTCTGAAGATTTAATTATTACTACTGTTGAAAAAGGCATAGAACTAGGCACAATGTCAAATTTTCAAAGTACCTTGCAACTCTTTATTTCTCAATGTGGAACTTTAGCAGTTTATTGGATTGGAAGTTTAGAAATTTTTAAGGGGAATATGTCATTAGGACAACTCATTTCATTTGTAACCTTATCTGGTTATTTCTTAGGTCCTTTTAGTAGACTTCTTACTTTACAACCTGCTTTACAAGAAGCTTTTGTCGCGTCTGATAGATTAAGTGAAATTTTGGACATACCTGAAGAAAATGAAAAAAAAGAGGAGTTGCTTCAAAACAATAGTCTACAGGGAAATATAGAAGTGAAAAACCTTTCATTTTCATATGGTACGAGAGGAAAAACACTGACTAATATTAGTTTTTCTATAAGTCAAAATCAAAAGATAGCTTTTGTGGGTTCTTCTGGTTCTGGTAAGACTACAATGACAAAAATTTTATTAAAATTTTTTGAGTATGATGAAGGCGAAATTTCCATAGATGGCATAAATCTCAAAGATATTGAAACAGAGTCCTACAGAAGTTTTATAGGATATGTTCCCCAAGAAGTGTTACTTTTTAGCGGAACAGTGGCAGAAAACATAGCACTGGGAACAAAAGAAGCAACCTTTCAGGATGTATATGATGCTGCAAAAGCGGCTCAAGCAGACCCCTTTATTTCTGACCTTCCAGAACGTTACAAAACAAAAATAGGGGAAAGAGGAGCCACACTTTCTGGTGGTGAAAGGCAACGTTTATCATTAGCACGTATTCTATTAAAAAAACCTTCTTTGATTATTCTTGATGAAGCCACAGCTAGCTTAGACAGTGTTTCTGAAAAAGCTGTCATGAATACATTAAATACCGTAACAGAAGGAATAACTACAATAATTGTAGCTCATAGATTATCAACTATACGTCATTGTGACAAAATAATTGTTTTTGATAAAGGTGAAATTAAAGAAATGGGAACTCATGAAGAACTTCTATTGATAAATGGGTTTTATACAAAATTGTGGAATGCACAAAACCAACTATAATATGAAAAAACTTTTTTTATATTCAGAAAACAAATTATCTCATTCATTAGAATTTAACCTAAATAAAAAAGATATGAGTAGTACCTCAATTATCATTCTCATTTTTATAATTATCATTATTCTTATTCTCTTTATTTGTTTTGGAAAAATTGATGACGTTGTAAAAACGTCTGGTATAATTCGCCCTAACGTAAATATTTCTCAAATCAAAAATATAACTGCCGGCGAAATAGAAGATATTTACTATAGTCCTGGTCAGCATGTAGAAAAAGGAACAATTCTAATAAGATTAAATCAAGAATCATTATTTTTACAAAAAGCAGGTATTGAAACACAATACAAAGATGCTCAATCAAAACTATGGGGATTACAAGAAATA
>CALNCH010000272.1 GCA_937875245.1 uncultured Spirochaetaceae bacterium | reverse complement strand
ACAAAATTCTGCAACACGAGAAATTATCGTTGCAATAGCGGCTCCGGCAACCCCCAAGTGTAATACAAAAATAAATACATAATTTAATATAGCATTAAGAATGAGAGATACAATGGTAGCATATAAGGGAAGTTTTACATTTTCTGTACTTCGTAGGGCTAAAGAAAAAGAAAAGCTTAATGCGGTTACAACATAACTCAGTGATACTATTCGCAAGTAAGTTGCACCCAGTTCAATTACTGCAACGTCAGTAGAATATAACCCTAACAAGTTTTTAGGGAAAAAGAAGGCAACAATAGTAAACAACACAGAAATAACCAAGGTCATGGATAATGTTATTCCTAGTGTTCTTCGTATTCCACCTATATCTTTTTTGCCCCAAAACTGGGCTATAAAAATTGAACCACCTGAACCAATACCAAATAATATCATATTAAGAATAAAGAATATTTGATTTCCTAATCCCACACCTGCAATTTCAATAGAACCTAATTGGCCTACCATAATGGTATCCAACATATTTACAAAAGACTGCATTAAATTTTGTAAAATAATTGGTAATGCAATTACCACTAAATTCTTGTAAAAACCTGATTTCACATAAACCTCATAAAACAAAAAAAAATCGGAGTCCTATCTAAGGGATCTCCGACTTTTATAACTCATAATTATTTTAGTTTCTAAAACTATGAATTGGGGCCGGAATTCGACCACCCCGATTAATAAAATCTGCACAACTAAATGTATTGACAGCTAAAATCGGTGCACCTCCTAAAAGTCCACCAAACTCTGCCCAATCTCCTACTCCTTTTCCAGGAACAGGAATGACGCGAACCGCTGTCGTTTTATTATTTACCATACCAATAGCCATTTCATCTGCAATAATACCACTTATGGTTGTTTCTGGAGTATCACCAGGAATAGCAACCATATCTAATCCAACAGAACAGACACAGGTCATGGCTTCTAATTTTTCAAGATTAATTGCCCCATTCTTTACTGCAGCAATCATTCCTTCATCTTCAGAAACGGGGATAAAGGCGCCTGACAAACCACCAACATTGGTACTTGCCATTACTCCACCTTTTTTAACCATATCAGTAAGCATAGCAAGAGCTGCGGTTGTTCCAGGAGCACCTGCAGATTCAAGTCCCATTACTTCCAAAATACGAGCAACAGAATCCCCAACATAGGGAGTAGGAGCAAGAGATAAATCTAATATTCCAAAATCAACACCTAAACGAGAAGCTGCTTCAGTTCCCACTAACTGTCCCATACGTGTAATCTTAAAGGCTGTTTTTTTAATACCATCTGCAACTTCATCTAAAGGCCGACCCGCATATTCTTTACAAGCTGCCATAACAACACCAGGTCCTGAAACACCAACAGACAACACTGCATCTCCCTCTCCTGGCCCATGAAAAGCACCAGCCATAAAGGGATTATCTTCGGGAGCATTGCAGAATACTACTAATTTTGCACAACCTAAACCATCTCTATCTGCCGTTTTTTTTGCGGTTGCCTGAATAATACGTCCCATATCTTTTACGGCATTCATGTTGATACCGTTTTTTGTGGTACCCAAATTGATAGAAGAACAAACTCTGTCTGTTACAGCCATAGCTTCTGGAATAGATTCCAATAATTTTCTATCACCGGGAGTAATACCTTTTTGAACAAGAGCCGAAAAACCACCAATGAAGTCGATTTCTAATTCCTTAGCAATTTTATCCAAAGTTATGGCCCACTCGACGTAAGATTCAGCTTCCGATGGTTCAGCTACTAAAGCAATAGGAGTTACTGAAACCCGTTTATTAATAATGGGAACCCCATATTCTGTTTCAATTTGTTTACCAACAGAAACAAGGTTTCCTGCATATCAAGGCCCTAAAGGATGCAGGGAAGAACGTAGTGCATATCTCATAATTTTATCGTACATACGACGACGACTTTCTTTTCCACTTTCACAAGCACAATCTCGTAAAGATATACCCATAGTAATTGCACGTATATCCAATTTGTACTGCATAAACATGTTCACCGTTTCTTGAACTTCAATAGGAGAAAACATCATAATCAATAACCTCTCCTATATACTATAGAAAAATTTAAAAATACGCTATATAATAAACCACATGAAAGAGCAAAAGCTTTTTTTAAAAAGTTTTATTTTCCTTATTTTTATTTTTGTCTCTTCGGCTTTTCTTTCATCAGCTTGTGCAACAAAAAACTTTGTCAAAAGTCTGACATTAAGTGGCAATTGGTTTTTCTGGCCAAATGATTTGCTCAGTCCAGAACAAGTAGATGCAGAACTAGCCACCGATAGAACAACAATTCAAACAATAAAAGTTCCCAGTAGATGGCAACGATTAGGGGTTTTTGAAAAAACAGAAAGCCTTATCAAAACAGGAACAGTAGCAATTGATGTTGAACTGGATTCTTTGGGAGAATGGGGAATTCGGGTTCCCAATGCCGATTCAGCTTGTTCTGTTTTCATAAATGGAGATTACATAGGCTCTGTTGGCCAAGTGAGCAATTTAGAAAGCACTCACATTCCATCCAATATGTTATTGATAAAAAGGTTTAATGCAACAAATAAAGATTGTCGTATCATTATGCAAATATCAAACTTTTCAACGCCTTATACAGGGACTTGGGACGCTCCTATCATTTCGCCCTACTCTGCTATGGAAAAACAACATATACGCAGTATTATTATAAATTCCTTAATTAGTGGCGCTTTACTTTTTATGAGTTTTTACCACTTATCCCTATACTTCTTTAGGAAAAAAGACACCAGTTCTCTGGTCTTTGGAATCATGTGTGCTTTGATGGCTATTCGTAACATGATAATGAGAGAACGCATTTTAATTAGCCTTCTCCCCATGACCACTACTTTTTGGGAATGGGGTTTTAAACTAGAACATATTTCTGCTCACATGGTTTTACCCTTATTCTTTGTATTTTTCAAAATTATTTTCCCAGAAGAAATGAAAACCATTGCAGTAAAAATTGTACTGGGAGTTAGTGCAGCTTGGCTTTTTTTGATTATTGGCTTTCCTGCCATGATTTATCACCGATTTTTATCTTTTTTTGAATATTTTATTTTAGTAAGTGCAGTGTATGCCCTTTTTACCCTAATCGTTGCTATTATTAGAAAACGATCTGGTTCCGTTTTTATTCTTTTGGGTATTATCTGTTTACTTGGAACTTCTGTAAATGACGTGCTTTTATCCAATGGTATTATTGAAGGTTCATATCTTAGTTCTGTGGGTATGTTTTTATTTTGCTTTTCTCAAAGCCAGTTTCTGGCATTACGATTTTCTCGGCTGTTCTTTGAAATAGCAAACTCTAAAAAGAGTTTGGAAGTTTTAAACAAGTCTTTAGAGCGTTTTATTCCCCATGAAATGTTTCACTTTCTAAACAAAAATTCCATTACAGAAGTACAACTAGGTGATTTTACTCAACAATTTATGACCGTTCTCTTTTTAGACTTACGATGTTTTACTAGTCGCTCAGAAAAAATGACTCCTGAAGAAAACTTTAAGTTTATTAATACCTTTTTAAGACACTTTGGTCCCATTGTAAGAAAGTCAGATGGATTTATCGATAAGTATTTAGGGGACGGCTTTATGGCTCTGTTTCCAAGCAATCCTGATTCTGCACTAAAAGCTGCCCTTCAAATGAGAAAAACCTTATTGCTATTTAATCAAGTATATTTAAAAAATAAAGAAACATTAAAATTAGGAATAGGCATTCATTCAGGAACAGTAACATTAGGGACTATTGGTGAAACACAACGAATGGACTCCACCGTTATATCAGATACGGTGAATACAGCCAGTAGAATTGAAGACCTTACAAAAGAAAAAGATATTGATATTTTGATATCAGCAGCAACTATCAAAAAATTACTTACCCCAGAAGTTTTCCAATACCGTAAAATGGGAGAAGAAAAGGTCCGGGGAAAAGACGCTGCTATAGAATTGTATACGTTAGATTAAATCCGGTGCATAGCAGAAAACACTCTTTCGTGCATAATGCTAATATTAACACCTAATTCTTCTCCAAGTTTGTCCATTTTTGCACGCAAGTTATCCATGGATATTGTGGAGGTAGTTAAATCTACCATCATCATCATAACAAAGTTTCCAGAAAGAATTGTCTGGCTAATATCCGCAATATTAATACTAAATTCTGCAAGTTTTACACTTACTTTAGCGATAATTCCTACCTGATCGGTACCTACAACAGTTATAATTGCACTCATAGTTAGCCATTATACTTGTTAATGGCGGGCAAGCGCAATAGGAGAAGTTAAAGGTTTTTCTAAGAATTGTCTTTCCATTTGTAAAAAAGCATTACGAGAAATATTTTTACCACCGAACCGGGCAATATGATCGGTATACACTTGAGAATCAATAAGTTTACCACCACTGGCCACAAAAGCTTCTACGAATCTGACAAAAACTGATTTTGAAGCTTCTGGTACTTTTGAAAACATAGATTCTCCAAAGAACACCTGTCCCATAGAAACTCCATAAAAGCCTCCCACTAATTCACCCTGTTGCCATGTTTCGTAAGAGTGAGCATATCCTAATTCATGAAAACGGATATAGGCTTCTATAACTTCTTCTAAAATCCAAGTATCAAATTGTCCTACCCGTGATATTGCACTGCAATTTCTGATAACTTCTTCGAAAGCTACATCTTGGGTAAAGGTAAAGGCAAAAGAATCGTTGCACAAAGCCCTTTCTTGATTTTTTTTCAAAAAACGCTTTAATCTTTCAGGAACATGAAAATTTACAGGCTCAAGTACAAAACGAGGATCTGGAGACCACCACAAAATAGGTTCATTTCTTCCATACCAAGGAAAAACACCTTGCATATAAGCAGACTTTAGTAACCCTGGAGATAAATTTCCTCCATGGCAAAGAATTCCATTCCCTTCCTCTGGTTCTGGAAAAACAAAAACATCATCTATTTCATAATAGGGAAAATCAGACATCCTTTTTAGAGACTCGATAAGTAAAATGCAATTTTTCCTTTTCTCCTTCTTTAGATATAGAAATAGAAATAGAAACAGTGCCACCTTTTTCCAATTTTCCAAACAAAACTTCCTCAACCAATTCTGAAGAAATATAGCTTTCAATAGTTCTTTCTACGTTTCGAGCTCCAAATTCCTGAGAATATCCTTTTTTTGCCAACCACAAAACAGCTTCAGGGCTTACTTTTAGTTTTACTTTTTTCTCAGATAATATACTGCCCAACTTTGCAATTTCTTTTTCTACTACTGACTTCATAATATCCAAAGACAAATGACTAAACGGTACTATAGCATCCAGTCTGTTTCTAAACTCTGGCGAAAAAGTTTTTTCCACTGCTTCAATTATCGCTGCAGAATCTTGAGTTCTGTCCCCAAAACCAATTAAGGGTTTATTTACATCTCTTGCCCCGGCATTACTAGTCATAATGATAATAGCGTTGCGAAAATCAGCTTTGCGACCCTGGTTATCTGTTAAAAAACCATAATCCATTACCTGCAACAAGATATTGTAAATATCAGAATGAGCTTTTTCTATTTCATCTAAGAGCACAATACCATAGGGTTCTCGTCGAACTGCATCGGTAAGTAAACCACCCTCTTCAAACCCAACGTATCCTGGAGGAGAGCCAATTAAACGGCTTACTGTATGTTTTTCTTGATATTCACTCATATCAAAACGAAGCAAAGAAACCCCTAAAGACTGAGCTAAAGTGCGTGCTAACTGTGTTTTTCCAACTCCTGTAGGCCCCGCAAATAAAAAACAACCAGTAGGTTTTTCTTTTGTTTTAAAACCAGAGCGAGAACGTTTTATGGCTTTTACCACTTGATCAATAGCTTGATCTTGTCCAAATATTTGTGAATGTACTATTTCTGGTAAATTTCGCAATCTTTCTTTTTCATTAGTAGACACACTTTGTTCAGGTATTTTTGCAACTTTTGCCACCGTTTTTTCTATTAGTGAAACATCAACTACCATCTCATTGTTCTTTTGGTGTAATCGACACCAAGCACCAGCTTCATCCATAATATCAATTGCCTTATCAGGCAGTCTTCTATCTGTTAAATACTGGGAAGATAAATCTACGGCAACTCGTAATGCTTCTGGTTGATACCTTACTCCGTGATAAGATTCATAGCGCTCTTGTAACCCTTTAAGAATTAATAAGGTTTCTTCTTTTGAGGGCTCATTAATATCAATTTTTTGAAACCGTCTTGCTAAGGCATGATCTTTTTCAAATATTTTTTTATATTCATCAAAAGTAGTAGAGCCAATACATCTAATTTTACCACTAGAAAGAACAGGCTTTAATAAGTTTGATGCATCTAAAGAACCTCCACTTACAGAACCCGCTCCCGCTATG
>CALNCH010000271.1 GCA_937875245.1 uncultured Spirochaetaceae bacterium | reverse complement strand
ATACATTTTGATTTTTGTTTAGCAAAAGATTGTATTTGGGCCAAAAAGGATTTCCGAATTTCTTCTGCGCAATCAATTTTACGTGAAACTCCAATCATTAAAGAAAGGCATCTTCCAAAAGAAAAGATTTTGACTTTTTTGGAATCCATTTCTCCATGTTTATTTAGGGTTCCCACCGAAAATGATGGCTTAAAAAATTATTTTAACCAAAAAGGTAAACCTGAATCTGCTTTTTATTGGGAAAACAAAGCTTATATTCCTTGGATGGAATTGGATTTACTACACTTAGAAACAAAGGTTCTGGAAAATTACAAAACAGAAGACTTTGCATTTTACAAGTGTATAGAATTGTCTGCGGGGAAAAATGCTTTGCCCAAGTTTAAAGGAAAAAAACTTGGTGAATTCGTAATAAGGGTTCCTCTTTCCAAGAAAGAAAAAGAACCTGTAAAAGTTGAATTAATTTTCGACATTGATCCAAGTATTCCAGCCCTTCCAAGAATTGGAATTGAAGCAATTATTTCACATAATTTTGAAAGCATTACTTGGATTGGAGAAGGCCCCCAGGAAACCTATCCTGACAGAAAAACGGGAGCATTTTTAGGAACCTACAAACATTCTATATCTGAATTATATGTTCCATACATTGTGCCACAGGAAAATGGAAATAGAATGGGAACACGATTTTTAAGCATCGAAAGTAAGTCAGAAAAAATGCAAATTTCCAGTGAAACCCCTATAGATTTTTCTGCAAGTTGTTTTACAACAGAAAACATGTTGGAAGCTACACACACCTATCAGTTGGAAAACACATTTAAAGAAAAAGGATATTGGATCTTACATCTTGATGTTGCACAAAGGGGCGTAGGAAGTGCTGCTTGTGGCCCTGACACATTGCCAGAATATTGGGTACAAGGTGGTCTTTATAAAGCTACCTTGTATATTGGCTAGTGTATTACATTTGTTCTAGTTTTTGAGAAACTTCTTCCCATTGTTGACTTAGAAGGGCTATCTGCTCTTCTAAGTCACTAATTTGGGCTTGAATAGACTTACATTTTTCTCCATCAGAATAAACAGTGGGATCTCCCATTTGTGCTTCTAAGCCTGCTTTTTGTTCTTCAGTCTCCGAAATAGCTTCCAGTAACCTTTCTTCTTCTTTTTCAAGCTTTCGGCGTTCCCCTTTTTGCTTTTTTTCTTCTTCGTAAGAAAGGGCTCCTACATTAGGAGTAATTACTGTTTCTTTTTCTGGAATAGGTGTTATGTGAGCGCCACCACTTGCAGAGACTGCTACCCCAATTTGATCTAAATAGTAATCATACCCCCCTGGAAATTGTCGGCTTTTTCCGGGAGTTAATTCCAACACTCTATTGGCTAAACTTTCAATAAAGCCTCTATCATGTGAAACAAAAACTACAGTGCCACCAAAATCTTTCAAGGCAGACAATAAAACATCTTTTGAATGCAAGTCCAAGTGGTTGGTAGGTTCGTCTAAAATAAGCAAATTTACGGGCTTTAATAAAATACGCAACAAAGCCACACGACTTTTTTCTCCACCGGAAAGAACATTAATAGGTTTATATACATCATCTCCCCGAAACAAAAAGGCCCCAAGCATATCACGTAATTTTGGAATTAATTCTAAGGGAGCTTCAGATTCTAACAAGTCTAAAATAGACATATCTCCCTTCATGGTTTCTGCGTTATCTTGACTAAAATAACCAATGGAAACACCGCTTCCTAACTTAACTTCTCCCGTATATGTACTATCTGTTTGAGCAATAATTCGCAATAAAGTTGATTTACCAGCACCATTTCGCCCCGCAACCACCAATCGATCCCCTTTTTCTACCACTAAATCTAAGTCTGTAATAACAGGATTTAAGCGATATTCTCCAGTAACAGGATCAGGTTCTTCTGAAGTATATGTTTTCCCAACTTGATTAAGGGTTAATACCAATCTACCAGAATGAGGAGCAGGAGGAAAACTAAAATGAATTTTTTTAAGAGATTCTGGTATTTCAATTCGCTCAATTTTTTCCAACATTTTCATTCGCTCTTGAGCTTGTGCGGCTTTTGTTGCCTTGTATTGAAAACGACGAATAAAATCTTCCAGTTTGTGAATTTCTTCTTGTTGTTGTTCATATCGAGCCATAAGACTTTCTAATTCAACAGCTCTCACATCTTCATAGTGTGAATAGTTTCCAGGATAACGATGTAATTCTCCATTAAAAAGCTCATATACTTCATTAATAGTAACATCTAAAAAGTATCGGTCATGGCTAACCAGTAAAAACCCGCCCCGAAAACTAAGCAAAAACTCTTCTAACCAAGATCGAGCTTCAATATCCAAATAGTTTGTAGGTTCGTCTAATAACAAAATATCAGGTGACATTAACAAAGCTTTTGCCAAAGCTATACGCATCTGCCATCCACCTGAAAATTCTTCAACAGGACGACTCATATCTTTTGAAGAAAATCCTAACCCGATAAGAGTTTGTTCAGCTAATACCGAACGCCGATGCCAACCAGACTCTTCCAAAAAAGTAATAATTTCATGCTGACGTTCAAGAAACAGTTTTTGTTGGCCTTCTGATAAACCACCTGCAGCCAATTTATCCCCAATATCATCCATTTCTGTATGCAGAGAGTATCCATATTCGAAAGCTTTATCTGTTTCTTCAAGGAGAGTAGCTCCCTTGTGGACAATTCCAGATTGGGGTAAGTATGCAATACGACACCCTTTTTCAACTGCCCTGTCCCCAGAATCACATTCTTGAACCCCAGCCATAACCTTCATCAAAGTAGACTTTCCAGAGCCATTTGCACCGGTTAAAGCAGCCCGGGTTCCCGTTGCAAGATTAACAGATACTTCCTTTAAAATATCTCGATTTCCAAAGGCTAAAGAAACTTTTGAAAACTGAACAAATGACATTATTACTCCGCTTTTGCAAAAAACATGACTAATGGGTTTTGAGTTCGTTCGATAACAACACCATTTTTCATATGACTGGTATTTGTATTTTCCAATCGGATACCAGCTTCTTCAAGTTTATATAAAAAGAGAGTTTCCTCTGAAGAACCACTAAATTTAAATGAAATTACCCCGTCAAATTGGAAAGATAAAGCAGAATCCACAAAGTACTGTAGTTCTACACTTCCTTCATTTGCCGAACCCCGTGGAATAAGTCCTGAGTCAACCAATAATTTGAAACCGTTCCATGTAAAAAGATTGTCTGGTTGGAAAGACAAATTACCATAGTTCGAGCTGGAAAAATCAGGGCCAAAAGACAAAATAGATTCGTACAAAATATCTCTTCTCTCTAATTCTTCTTGAATTACAGAGTCTACAGAGGTAGATAAACTGATAAAGTTAAAGGAAGAAGGCTTTCCTGTTTCATTTGTATATTGAATGATAATGAAATTCTCGTTTCGTACCGTCATGGTAAAAGGAGATTCATTAAACTTATACACATTCTTTGATGTATTAGTTATTCCTTCAAAGGGATAGCTTACAGATAAATCCTTCAAAACCAAACTGGTAAGCCCGGATTCAGAACCGGTGTCAAACCCGTACTCTCTTTTCATTTCATTCAAGTTGATATTCTTTCGTTTAATCATGGTAGAATAACTTTCTGGATACCAACGTTTAGCCAAAACCTTAGTGAGTAATTCATCAACTTCTTCAACTATTTCTTGGTTTTGTGAACCTTCTTCTCTTTCATCAAACAAGCGTAAGTTATAGGAAAAGCACCAGCCATAAGTACCATCAGAAGCAAGAACTCGTAACCAGTCTCCTTCCATAGCCTTAGAGCCTGCCATAACTGCAGCCCCTTCTCCCTTGTACAAAACTTTAATTATTTCATCTTTTCGCAGACGATATACTTGTCTTGCCGTATTTACTGGATCACTTCGCATAGGAAGACCATCTAAAACAACTTTTGCATATTGGTGTTTATATTCTTCGTATGTTGAAGCAGTTTTTTTTGTCTTAGCTTTAGACTCTGGATTAGTAATTTGCCATAATGGTACTTCGATTTTTTCTTTAGTACCAGGAACCCCAATTACATATACTTGACTTATACTAGATTCGATATATACCGGAACAATATCACCATCCTGCAAATTATATTCAGGGATAGACCATAAAACAACACTGTGTCCCATTAAGCCGGAACAAGATGATAGACAAAAACAACATAAAACAAGTGCTACCACAAGAATAAAAAAATGAACTGCTTTCATAGAGCATAGAATATCATAATTTATGGACAGTGAGCAACTGCCCCAAGGAAGATAACAACTTGCAAGCCACAAGCCCTGTTGATATACTGTAAGGCATGAAAACAAATACTATTCCTACTAGAAAAGAAGTTCCAGCAGAGCATACTTGGGACTTGACTTCCTTATATGAAAATGATTCCCAATGGGAACAAGCCTTAGAAGAAATTGCTATTCTTGCAAGAAAATTATTGGAATTAAAAGGCTCTTTAGCTAACGATACTAAAAATCTATTACAAGCTCTTCAAATAAATGCAGAAATGGAACAGATTTCTGAATTAGCCGGTAATTATGCTTTTTTGCTTACAGCCCAAGACGCAGGTGACTCAGATAGTCAGAACAAAATGGGGCGCTACATGATGACCGCTTCTCAGGCAGAAGCTGAAACTAGTTTTTTTGTACCCGAACTACAAACACTGTCAGATTCTTATATTGAAAAAATAGTAACACTACCAGAGTTTTCTGACTATACCATTTTCTTACAAAAACTCTTTCGCTTAAAACCCTATAT
>CALNCH010000270.1 GCA_937875245.1 uncultured Spirochaetaceae bacterium | reverse complement strand
TGTGGATAACACTACTTGGTAGTTTGTTGGTCTAAAATTATTTTTTACATAGAAATCTTTTCGCTTTACTTGTTGTTCATAATTCTGGGCTTTAGGTTTTATTTGTTCAATATAAAGAAACATGCGTTTTCCTATAAAATGCTCCTTGATTAGAGTAATGGCTTGGCTTCCAAATCCTAAGGAACGTTTATCTTCATCAATGGCAAAATATAAAATGAGGCAAATATCATTTTGTAAAATAACATAAAAAAAGCCAATCACGGTCTCATTGTCATATATACTCAGTAATTCAAAGCCTTTATCCTTTTTTGAAGAGCTAGTCAGCCTAAAAAAGGGCATTCTCTCATATGAAGGAAATGATGATATATAAATCTCTTTGATCTTTTTTTTATCTTCTTTTGATTTAATTGTATTACTAAGTGTCATTTATTTTTTCCTGTATATTATATTAGCATTAAAAAAAGGAAGAATGACAAACTGGAAACAAAATTCCCAAGTATCATTCTTCCTCTCAGTCAACAATTAGGGTTACCTAAAAATCAGCTTAGTTTGTAGCAACGCCACCAATAACAGTTATACGTCCGTCTATTTGTGGAGCAATTGTTCCGCCTTGTGCTTGGATATAATCAATAACAACATCACTCATAAGAAGTGAAGTATTGAATGTATCAATGCTTTCTTTCAAGACAACATACCCATCTCCACCCTCTGCAACGTAGTTATTTGCAAGGATTTTATAGGTTTTATTTGGATCAATTGGTTGTCCGTTAATGGTAATATTGCTGATTTTACCATTTGTTCCATCTGGGTTATATGTAATTGTATAGCGAACTTCTTTTGAAACTTGTGGGAAAGCTCCTGCTCCCTGATTAATTGAACCAACAAATTCAAAGAATTTAACTACATCTGAGCCCTTAAGAGTAAGGATATATACATAGTTTTCGAATGGTAAAACAGTAAGAATGTTTTCTCGAGTTACATCACCCTTAGGAAGATTTGTTCGGATATTTCCACCGTTTGTAAAACCGAAGTCTACTGGAAGTTTCATAATATCTCGTACATAACCAACCATTGAATCTGATACTAAGTTACCTAATGCAGTTTCAATTTTTCGGCTCAATTTGTCTCCGAAAATAAATTCATCAGTTGTTTGTACTACAACTTCTTTTAGGCTGGCATTTGCTTTGTCTTCATAAGGTTTTAACATTGCCAATACTTCTGCATCTGGAGCAAATACATCTGACTTAATTTCTATTGGTTTCCAATTAAATCCAGTAACTTTTCCGTCTTTAATAGTCATTACTCCGGTACCAACAAATTTTCCCCATTCATTTGCAGAAACAATAGGTGTTCCATTAACAACTTTTGGCTCATTAAATTTTGAGTGAGAGTGACCATCAATGATTAAATCGATACCTTGTACTTTTTCTGCTAGTTTAATTGATGTATTGTGTGTTTCTGTTTCTAAAACATCACCTAAGTGACCTAGAACAATGATAATATCACACTTTTTCTTATTACGAAGTTCTGTAACCATAGCTTGAGCTGTTTCAATTTCATCAACGAAAGTCAAACTTGGATCTGGGCTTGCAATTACCAAAGTTCGAAGGGTAGTTAAACCAATAATACCAACTCTGAATCCTTCATAATCTTTAATAAGGTAAGGTGCATCCCCTAAGTATTTTTTACCTTGTTTTACGTTTGCAGAAATCCATGGGAACTCAGAAATTTCCATTTGTTTCTGTAATTTAGCTAAAGTTCCATCAAATTCGTGGTTTCCAAAAGTTACTGCATCATAACCAATCATGTTATATGCTCTGATATCTGGTTCTGCTTGAAACATATTAGATAATGCTGTTCCAGTGTTAATGTCCCCTGCATCTAAAACTAATACATTTTTTCCCTGATTACGGACAGATTTAACATATGTTGCACGTTCTGCAAGTCCTGCAACCCCACTCTTTGAAAGTGTTGTTCCGTGATGATCATTTGTGTGCAAAATGGTTAATGTGTATTCTGCACCTGCTTCACGTTTTGGAGCTGATGTGCATCCAAAAAACATGAAAACTGCCAACATAGCAGCCACAATAGTCATTGTTTTTTTCATTTTTGTCCTCCGAATTTATAACCGGAAAACATATGAAAAGGTTTTCTTCAAATGTTCTCCGGTATCTCTATTACAACACTATTCAGAGGACGTGTCAAACTATTTACAATGTATTTTTTGTTAAAAAGCGGTTTGTACATCTCCTGTAATAAAACAAGCAATTCCTTCTCCAGGATATTCTTTTCGCAATTGTTTCAAAATATCTACCAGAGCATCTGCTTCTTCATCAGAACAAAATACACAATACATGGTATTAGTTTGAGGCCAAACAGCATCTCCCATTTTAGGTACAGAAAAACCTTTCCCTAAAACCACAGGAATTTTAGTAAACCTTTGGCC
>CALNCH010000269.1 GCA_937875245.1 uncultured Spirochaetaceae bacterium | reverse complement strand
TTTTTTGATGCAGTTTTTATTGGTGAAGCCGAATACGAAATGTTTGATTTAATTGATAAATTAAAAGAAGCAAAGAAAAATGGGGCTAAAAGACAAGAATTACTTGATTTGTTTTCATCTCATAGTGCAGTCTGGGTGCCAGGGAAAAAGGCAAAGAGAGCTTTACAAGCAGATTTTGGACAAAGACCTTCTGTACAAGCTTTTTATCCCTTACCATCAATTAAACCAGTACAAGATCATGGTGTTGTAGAAATAATGCGTGGCTGTCCCAATGGTTGTCGATTTTGTCACGCAGGAGTTTATTATCGACCTCAACGAATGAAAAAACCTGAAATTATTATGGAAGAGGTTGATGACTTAGTAACAAAAGCAGGGTATAGAGAAGTAAGTTTAACATCCCTTTCTTCTGGAGATTATGATGAAATAGGTGAATTATTAACAACTTTAAATAAAACCTATGGTCCAAAACATGTTTCATTTCAATTACCTTCCCTTAAAGTAAATAGTTTTACATTGCCTATTCTTGAAAGTATGTCTCAAGTCCGAAAAAGTGGCTTAACATTTGCTGTAGAAACACCAGTAGAAGCTTGGCAGTTTTCTTTGAACAAAGAAGTATATGAAGAAAAACTCTATGATATTATTATGAGTGCAAAAAAAAGAGGCTGGAACAAGGCAAAATTCTACTTTATGGTTGGATTACCCATTGAAAGAGATGGCAAAAAAGAAGAACAAGAAATTGTTGATTTTTTACTTAAAATACAAGGGGCTACAAAAATACAGTGCAATGTAAATGTTGGAACATTTATACCGAAAGCTCATACCCCTTATCAATGGGCTAAACAGCTTACCATGGCAGAATCTCGGGAAAAATTGCAATACATTCGATCTCAACTGCCTAGAGGCAAATTTAAGGTAAATACCCATGATGAATTTGTGTCTTTTATCGAAGGGATGGTTTCTAGAGGTGATGAAAGAGTAGGAGACTTGATTTTATCTGCATATAAAAAAGGTTGCCGTTTAGATGCATGGGAAGATCATATCAAAAAAGATATTTGGCAAGAAGTTATTTCCAATGCTGGATGGGACGTTGAAAATGAAATTGTACGAGAAAGGGCTCTTGAAGAAAATCTTCCTTGGGATGAAATATCATTAGGCCCCTCTAAAGTATTTTATAAAAAAGAATGGCAGCGTTCTTTGGATCAAAAATTAACACCACGATGTGCACTTACCTGTGAAGAGCCTTGTGGTGTATGTGGAACAAAAGCTAAAGTGCATAAGAACATTACAGAAAATCAGGAAAATGAAATAAAAGAAAGGCCTGTAGAATCTCTTGAACAATATGTAAAACCAGAACCTGAGTGTAATATTCCTATTTTATACCGTGTGATAATGCAATTCAGCAAAACAAAGGGGGCAGAGTATTTACCCCATTTAGCATTGCAAGAGCAATTTCATAAAGCTTTTTTACGTTCTGGCATTGATATTATTTTTACTGCCGGTTTTAATCCTTTACCTCGTTTTGAATTAGCATCAAGTTTATCTTTAGGAATTCATACTAAGGGTGAAATAGCTTCTTGTTTATTACGAAATAATATGCTGTCAGAGGATTTTATTTCTCAAATGAGTTCTGTATTACCTAAGAATATTGTTATTACAAAGGCTTTTATTTTCCCAGTTACCAATCAGAAAAAAAGAGAATCATTAGCTAGCAGCTTATGGGGATCTTTGTATGAATATTCTTTTATTTCAGACAATGTTGATATAAATAAAGTCGATCAGTTTTTTAAGCAAAATGAGTTTATTTCTCAGATGTTAGCTTCTGACAGTGGTGCAGAAATTACAAAAATTGATTCTGATAAGTATAATATTCTATTACCTTTTAAGTTTGATAGACCTTTAAGAAATACTATTGCAGAATATTTTGAGATGCCAATATATAAAAGCGTAAAAATTACGAAAATTGAAACATTAGCACATAATACCAAAGATATTAATAAGCCTGTTTCTTATTTTGATTTATACGATAAAATAGCATCCCAAAATGCAAAACTGATAGTTGAACGAGAAGAAACTCAAAAAAATCTATAGTGAAGGGAGACCTATAAAGGCTCTATTTTCTATAGGTTTTAACTCTCATAATTAAAATCTCAAAATATATCAAATTTTCATATAAGAAGTATCAAATTGAAAGATATCCAGAAATTTTCTTGCCCGTTCTGTTTTTGGATTTTCAAAAAAATCTCTGGGGTTTCCTTCTTCGATAATTTCACCCTTATCCAAAAAAATTACACGATTTCCAACTGCTTTCGCAAACTCCATTTCATGAGTGACGATGATCATAGTACGACCCTGTTTAGCAAGATCAAGAATTACATCTAGAACTTCACGAACCATTTCTGGGTCCAGAGCTGCGGTCACTTCATCAAAAAGCATAATTTCAGGATGCATACACAAAGAGCGGATAATTGCTACCCGCTGTTTTTGCCCCCCGCTTAACTGACGGGGATAGTAATTTAGTTTATCCAAAAGACCAACTCTTTCAAGAAGTTCTTTTCCTTCAGCTTCAACCTCTTTTTTTGGACGTTTTTGTACTTTTTGTGGGGCAATAGTAATATTATCCAAAACAGAAAGATGAGGAAATAAATCATAGCTCTGAAAAACCATTCCGATTTTCTGTCTTACATTTACCATATTTTTTTTATTTGTATGAATATTTTCACCATTTAAAAGGATTTCTCCTTCTTGAATCGGCTCAAGTCCATTGATGCATCGCAGTAAGGTGCTTTTACCACAACCACTGGGACCGACTATAACAATTACATCTCCCTTATTTACAGTAATATCAATATTTTTAAGAATAATATTTTTATCGAATTCTTTTTTCAAATGAGTTATTTGTAATAGTTTGTTATTTTCATTCATGTTTTTACCACCATCTTTTTTCTAATTTTTTTGAAACAATACTAAAGAGCCAACACACCAGAAAATACAAAATGAAGCACACAAGATATACTCCAAAAGAGGCATTTGGACTTTTCATTCGATTTGCTTCGATAATTTGCTGAGCAACTTTCATCATTTCAACAACCCCAATCATAAGAACAAGACTGGTGGTTTTAATCATTCGAGTAATCAGGTTAATTGAAAGAGGAATTAATCTTCTCACTGTTTGGGGAATAATAAAATAAAAAAATGTTTGTTTTTTATTAAATCCTAAAGCATATGCACTTTCATACTGATGTTTTGGAATACTGATAAGTGCACCCCTAACAAGATCTCCCATTTCTGCAGTTCCCCATAAGGTAAATACAATAACAGACGATAATTCTCCAGAAATATGAATTTTCCAAATTCTTGTTGTATAAAAAAATACGATAAATAAAAGTACCATTTGGGGCATTATTCGGATAAACTCAAGATACAGTTTTGTAAGAAATTTCAGTAATTTATTTTTGATAGTCATAATCATTCCAAGAATAATTCCCAAAGGAATACTGAAAGCGATAGAAATTAAACTGATTTTTCCCGCAACCCATAAACCTTCAAGAAGACGAATAAAATTTTTCCCCTTAAATAAAACATCAATTCCCAAATCCGGCATAGCGTATTCTCCTTTCTAAAATAGAACCTGCAATAGATACAGGTAATAAAATAATTAAATAAAAAATTACCAGCAGAAATAATGCTTCTGTAGTTTTGTAATAAAGACCAATTAAATCCTTTGCGGTAAACATCAAATCCATTAAACTTATAGCGGAAAAGACACTGGTTTCTTTTAACAAAAATATTATATTGGCCATAAAAGCCGGTACACTAATAGAAACAGCTTGTGGTAGTAAAATAAATCTAAAAGTCTGCCATTTAGTCATTCCAAGACTATATGCACTTTCACTTTGTATTTTATCTATTGCTTCAAGACCACTTCTAAAACTTTCTGCCATGTAACTTCCACCTAGAAAAACCAAACCAAAAATACCACAAAATTCTGCATTAGTTTGAATACCAATTTTTGGAAGTCCATAATAAATGAAAAACAACTGAATTAAAAGCGGAGTATTTCGAGACAGTTCGATATATCCAGAAATAATTTTATTCAGAACAGGAATTTTACTATATTGAACCAGTGCACATAAAAAACCGGATAGAAGAGATAATGATATCCCAACCCATCCGATTTTAAGTGTCAGTAAAAGTGCTTTCTGGTACAATGGTAGATAATTCCGAATTACTTCAAAATCCATACAACCATTTTTCCTTTTTTATTTATTAATTACTCCGCCTTCCACAACAAGACTTTCTTCATAAT
>CALNCH010000268.1 GCA_937875245.1 uncultured Spirochaetaceae bacterium | reverse complement strand
ATCCTTTTGTATTCCACATATGCTACTGAAAAAAAAAGAATAGCTTTACATGGAGGAAAAAATGAAAAAAATTGTAAGCGTTTTATGTTGTGTTCTTGCCTTAACATGCCTATGGGCAGGTGGAACGAAAGAAAGCAAAACAGTAGAAGTACCTACTACACGTGTTTTTACGGACTCTCTGGGTCGCCAAGTAGAAATTCCTAGTACAATCACTGGTATTGCTCCTTCTGGAAATTTGGCTCAATTGGTTTTATACGGAATCAGTTCTGATTTATTTGTTTCTGTAGCCTATCCTTGGCCTGATACCGCATTATCTTTTTTAACCCCTCCCGATGTGCCTGTTACAGGGCAGTTTTATGGGAAAGGGGTTCTTAATCTTGAAGCATTAGCAGTAGCAAACCCAGATATTATTATTGATATTGGAGAAAAAAAGGCTGGAATTGAATCTGATTTGGATAAAGTACAAAATCAATTAGGTATTCCTGTTATTTTTATTGAAGCTTCTTTAGGTCAAATGGATAGTTGTTACCAGATGATAGGTGATTTACTTGGTCGAGAAAAAGAAGCATTAGAATTAGCTGATTACTGTAAAAACATATATACGACTATCACTGAAAAAATGAAAATCATTTCCGCAGAAAATCGAAAGGCTAAAGTTCTGTATGCATTAGGAAAAGAAAGTACCAATGTTTTAGCAAAAACATCTTATCATGCAGAAATAATTGATCTTCTTTGTGATAATGTTGCAGTAATTGAAGTTCCTTCTGGTAGTGGTAATGGAAATCCTTCAAATCTTGAACAGTTCTATGTATGGAACCCAGACTATATTATTTTTGAACCAGCTGGAGCATACGGGACGGTTGCAACCGATACAAGATGGACGCATCTTAGTGCTATAACAAAGGGTTCCTATGTTGAAGCCCCTGCCAAACCTTACAACTGGTTAGGAAATCCACCTAGTATCAATAGATTTATGGGTTTAATTTGGTTAGCAGAATTATTTTATCCCGAGGATTTTAACTTTAACTTGTATTCTGAAGCAGAAAAAAATTATCGTTTATTCTATGGCGTAAATTTATCAAAACAACAATTTGATACCTTGATGGAGAATGGTTATTTCAAATAAAACTGAACTAACAGCTCAAACTACTCTGCGATTTTTTAACAATGATGGTGTCAAATGTTTTGGTCCAGGAGTTGTTGAGCTGTTCAAACTAATACAAAAGCACAATTCTCTTCGAATGGCCGCACAAGAAATGGGGATGGCCTATAGCAAAGCGTGGAGCATTATAAGAGAGTGCGAAAAAGCATTAGGAGTAGAGTTACTTGAAAGCAAAACCGGTGGAAAGAAGGGAGGAGGTTCT
>CALNCH010000267.1 GCA_937875245.1 uncultured Spirochaetaceae bacterium | reverse complement strand
TGCTGCCTATTTGTGAAAAACTTGATTCTATTGGATATGAAAGTTTGGAAGCATGGGGTGGAGCAACCTTCGATTCATGTATTAGATTCTTGAATGAAGATCCATGGGAACGATTACGAGCACTTAAGGCAAAATTACCTAATACTCCTATCATGATGTTATTACGTGGTCAGAACTTGTTAGGATATCGTCATTACGCAGATGACGTTGTTGATAAATTTGTTGAAGCTGCAGCCAACAATGGTGTTGGTGTATTCCGAATCTTCGATGCATGTAACGATCCTAGAAACTTGAAAAGAGCAGCAGATGCTGCTAAAAAAACAGGTAAGCATGTTCAGATGGCTATTTCTTATGCAACAACTCCTTACCATACAAAAGAAATTTATGCTGATTTAGCTAAATCATATGCGGATTTTGGTGCAGATTCAATTTGTATTAAAGATATGTCTGGTTTATTAAAACCATATGAAGCTTACGATTTAGTAAAAGCTATTAAATCAAAAGTTGATATTCCTGTTCAGATTCATACACACGCAACAACAGGTCTTTCTGTTGCTACTTTAGCAAAAGCTGCTGAAGCTGGTGCTGATGTTCTTGATACCGTTATTTCTTCAATGGCTATGGGTACTTCTCACAGTCCTACTGAAACTGTAGTTGAAATGTTAAAAGGTACAGAATACGAAACTGGTTTAGATTTAAATACTCTTCTTGAAATTGCTGCTTATTTCCGTGATATCCGTAAAAAGTATGGAAAATTTGAATCTTCATTCTTAGGTGCAGATACTCGAATTCTTGCTTCACAGGTTCCAGGTGGAATGCTTTCTAACCTTGAAAACCAACTTAAAGAACAAGGCGCAGCAGATAAAATTGATGAAGTTCTTAAAGAAATTCAGGTTGTACAGGCTGACTGTGGATATATTCCTCTTGTTACACCTACAAGCCAGATTGTTGGTACACAGGCTGTATTCAACGTTCTTTTCGGTCGTTATGCAAAACTTACTCAGGAAACACGAGACTTGTTAACAGGTAAATATGGTGCAACTCCAGCTAAACCAAATCAGGATTTAGTAAAAGAAGCATTAAAACAGAGCAATATGGATGAACCTGTAACTTGTCGTCCAGCAGATCTTATTCCTAACGAATGGGATAAAATGGTTTCTGAAGCAAAAGAACATGGAGCAGATGGTAGTGTAGAAGATACATTAACTTATGCCATGTTCCCAAAAGTAGCTCCTAAATTCTTCAAAGAAAGAGCTAATGGTCCTGTAAATTCAGATTCTTTTGGTGGTGCTCCAAAAGCTGCTAATGGAAATGCAAATGGTGGATCATACACAGTAAACGTAAACGGAACATCTTATAATGTAACAACAGGTCCTTCTGGTGATACAATGAATGTAACTGTAGACGGATTAGCTTATAATGTAGCTTTTAATGCAGCTTCTGCAACTCTAGTTGCTACAACTGTATCTGAAGGTGCAACAATAACAGCTCCTGTAGCAGGTACTTTACTAAAACATGTAGTTCCAGCAGGTTCCAACGTAAAAGCAGGTGATACTGTAATGATGATTGAATCAATGAAAATGGAACTTGAAGTAAAAGCAACTGTAAATGGTCCTATCACATATGTAGTACAGCCAGGAACTGCAATTACTGCAGGCCAGGTTCTTGCTAACATCGGTGGTGGTGCACCTGTTGCAGCTCCTGTTACTGCAGCACCTGTAGCACCTGCACCTGCACCTGCACCTGCACCTGCAGCTGCTCCTGTTTCACAACCTGTTGCTCCTGCATCTGTTGGTGCAACTGTTCTTGCAGCTCCAGTTGCTGGTACATATATCAAAGCGGTTGTAGCAGAAGGTTCTTCTGTAAAATCTGGTGATACTGTATGTATGATCGAGTCAATGAAAATGGAATTGGAAATTAAAGCTGCCTCAAATGGTGTTATTCATTTCCTTGCTACTCCTGGAGCACAAATTGTTGCTGGTCAGGCATTGGCTGAAATTAAATAATTGGAGTATTAAATGCTTGGTAAAATGAATAATCGCAACAAACAAGTTTTTAGTGCAATGCTTATTGTAATGGCAATTGCTACTATTTTTTCTGTAACCACAACTGTATTTGCTGCTGATGATAAGGCAGAACAAGCTTCATTTCGTACAATGAATACTGCAATTATCAAAGGTTCTGAAAATGTTCCTACTGTTACTATTCCTAAATTTCTTAGTAACACATGGAAGAACACTGGTATCTATAAATTAATCTATGGCGAAGAAGTTGTTGAAGAAGCAACAGAAACTGTAGCTGCAGTTGATCCTTTCGAAGGTATTGTTTCTCCAGGCTGGCAGAAATTTTTAATGATTGCTGTAGGCTTTTTAATTATCTATTTGGGAGCTGCTAAAGGTTTTGAACCCTTACTTCTTATCCCTATTGGATTTGGTACCGTATTTGTTAATATTCCTGGTGGTGGTATGTATGCAGAACACTCAGGTATGTTACGAATTATCTATGATGCAGGTGTAGGCAATGAATTCTTCCCTATGCTTATTTTCATGGGAATCGGTGCAATGACAGACTTTGGTCCTCTTATTGCAAACCCAAAAACTGCTTTACTTGGAGGAGCAGCTCAGTTAGGTGTTTTCTGTACTCTTTTCGGAGTAGCCTTAATGAACTTAATTCCTGGCGTTGATTACACTATGTTACAAGCTTGTGCAATCTCAATTATTGGTGGTGCTGACGGTCCTACTACAATCTATGTAGCTGGAAAACTTGCCCCAGAAATGATGGCTGTAGTAGCAGTTGCAGCCTATTCCTACATGGCGCTAGTACCACTTATTCAGCCACCAATTATGAAAGCTCTTACATCACAAAAAGAAAGAAAAATTACAATGAGACAGTTAAGACCTGTTTCAAAAACAGAAAAGATTTTGTTCCCAATTGTTTTATTAATTCTTTCAATTTTACTTTTACCAGCTGCAGCACCATTAATCGGAATGTTGGCTTTTGGTAACTTCGTAAAAGAAATTGGAGTAGTAGACAGATTGTCAAAAACAATGGAAAACGAATTGTTGAACATTGTATCTATTCTTTTGTCTTTAGGTGTTGGTTCACAGATGACTCCAGAAAAGATTATCAATCCCAATTCAATTGGAATTATCGTATTGGGATTATTAGCTTTTATTATTGCAACAGCAGGTGGTGTTCTTATGGCTAAACTGATGAACCTGTTCTTGAAGGAGAAAATCAATCCACTTATTGGTTCTGCAGGTGTTTCTGCTGTTCCAATGGCAGCTCGTGTTTCAAATAAAGTTGGTATGGAATATGATCCTTCTAACTTCCTTTTAATGCATGCTATGGGACCAAACGTAGCTGGTGTTATTGGTACTGCAATTGCAGCTGGTGTTTTCATTGCTACATATGCAAAATAATCTATAAAAATACTTAGATATTTTTTCATGATTAAAGCGTCAATTGTTTTAATGCAATTGACGCTTTTTTTTGCTTTAATTGATTATAATAAGGTTTTCTGATATTCTGTTACAACAAAATAGATGAATTTTAATACATTAGGATTTCATAAGTGATAAAAAAACAGATATCTTTTTTTCTTCTGTTAATTTTTTGTGAGTTTACTTTTTTTGCTTATAGCAAACAGGATACTGATAAGGCACTAAAAGAATACATTTCTTCTATGTCTACTGAAGAAAAATTATCTCAATTTTTTTTGGTATCAATATTAGAAACCTATCAACAATACACAGATTTTACAGATGTTATTCCACCTGGTGGGTATATTTTATTTCAATATAACTTTACAGGTACTCCAGAACAAGGAGTAAAGTTGACCGGTGAAATTCAAAAACATTACTATGAAAAACAAAAAGTTCCTCCTTTTTTTGCTATCGATCATGAAGGTGGCCAAGTAAATAGGTTACGTTACATAGCAAGTCCTTTGGCATCTCCTCAGTCAATAGTAAGTCGAGTCAATTTAGATACAGCTTACAAGATATACCATAATGCAGGAATTCAATTGAAAGCCCTGGGAATACAGATTAATCTCTCTCCCATTGCAGAAGTTAAAGGTAATCACAATGCAGAATTTATCGGATATCGTACTTTTGGCCGCTTACAATTTGTAGAGGATTATGGAAAAACTTGTATAAATGCTTATAGAGACGCTGGAATATATAGTGTATTAAAGCATTTTCCCGGTAATACAAATGATGATCCTCACTATGGATTACCGGTACTTTCTAATTCTCAAGAAGAAATTAATAGTCTATATATTGAGCCTTTTAAGCAATTAATAAAAACCAGTAATCCTATTGGAGTGTTGATGAGTCATGCAATCGTTTCTTCTTATGAAGATACAGTTCCTTCTTGTTTTTCATCAATAATGGTTAATACTATTTTGAAACAAAAATTAGGATTTTCTAAACTTGTTTTTTCTGATGATGTTTTAATGAAAGCTTTATCTCAAAATGGATATTCTCCCTCTGTTGCCATAGAAAAAGCTATTCGAGCAGGGGTTCACATTATAATGGTGTCACATCATGACTATGAAAAGTTTATTCCAGATTTGGTTACTTTATTTAACAAAGATTTGGAGTTTCAGGCAATAGCTTCTGATGCTTTAAAAGTTATTTTAGAAACCAAAGTTGAAATGGGTCTTATGGAATATGTCTTAAAAAATGGTCTTATTGTATTACAACCAATACCTATTGAAAAGCGGTATAATACAGTACAGCAAGTAACACAATTTTTGGAAGCTAAAGAAATAGGCCAAAAATTGTACAATCAGTATTGGAGTAATTAATGGAAAAGCAAGAGTCTCAGATTTTATTAGAAACTGAAAACTATGTAATTTGGAACAAAAAAGCAGGAGAAATATGTGAGTCTTGGACCAACAAGTCAGAGAATCCAAAAGACTTGTATATACCTTCTATTTTGGATGCATTAAAAGAAAATGAAGGTGATAATAAAAAAAATGATACAGATGAGGTAGTCTTTGAGTGTGTTAATAGACTGGATAGACCTGTTTCTGGTGTTGTTTTGGTGGCTACAAATTCTAAGGCCTTTGCTATGTTAACAAATGTTTTGAATAATAAAGAAGAAACCTTAAAAGAATATTGGGCTGTTGTTTCTGGAATTATTCCTAGTCAAAAAGAATACCAGTTGTTAAGTGATTTTATTTATTTCGATTCAAAAAAACGAAAATCCTTTATTGTTGATGGACCAAAAAATAAAGCGAAATCTGCAAAATTAATGTGGAAATCATTAGGGGCAGGGGATAGATATAGTTTTTTATCAGTAAAATTAATAACTGGTAGAACGCATCAAATTAGAGCACAGCTGGCAAATAAAGGATATTATATAAAGGGTGATGTAAAATATGGTTCTCGTCGATCTGATACCTTAGATGGAATTCGACTTCATGCCGCAATTATGGAATTCTTTGATCCTTTTACAAAAAAAGAATTGCATATAGAAGCTCCTTTGTGGACAGTTGATCCCTTATGGCAAGCATATTTTGAAGCCTACAAGGCAGATAAAATTGGCTAAAAAAAAGGATACTAGTGGAACTAAGGGTCGTAAAGGATTCGATTTATATTACTCTAATATATTTGGAGATAGATGGGATGCACTAAAAGCAAGTCTTTTAACAGAACCCTCTTATGTGTCTTGGAATCCTTATGAAAATGAAATTGAAGTTCCTTATTATCTTGATGGCGGAAGTGTTTTAGCTGCTTTGTCCCTCCCTTTAGAGGGAGCAGAGAGGGTATTAGATATGTGTGCAGCCCCGGGTGGAAAAACCTTGGTGTTAGCCTCTAAATTACCTGAAAATGCAAGGATGACATCAAATGAACGGTCAAATGAGAGAAGAGGACGTTTGCATAAAGTGGTTGAAGAATACCTACCTGAAGAAATAAAGAGTCGAATTACTGTTTCTGGATTTGATGCTTCTACTTGGTGTAAGTTTGAAGTAGAAACATATGACAGAATATTTGTTGATGCACCATGTTCTTCTGAACGCCATGTTTTATCTAGCCCTAAACACTTGGAGCAATGGTCTCCTTTTCGAGTTAAAACTTTGGGAATGACACAGTGGTCAATTCTTTCTTCTGCCTGGCGTGTGTTAAAACCAAATGGTTATTTAGTGTATGCAACCTGTGCTTTGTCACCAGTAGAAAATGATCAAGTAATTGAAAAATTAAGGGATAAGTTTGATAATGTAGTTGTAGAAAATATAGATATATTGCAAATTCAAAAGAATGAAAGAATTCCGATTCTTCGCCCAGAAAAGACTAAGTATGGATATCATGTGTTACCTGATGTACAATCTGGTGCCGGTCCTTTATTCTTTTCTTTGCTAAAAAAGAGAGAAAACTAGATTCTTTTGAGATATTGCGTTAACATTAAAAATGGAGAAGGTATATGATTAATCATAAAAATACGAGAGAGCAAAAATTACAGCGTATAATTGAATCAGAAAAAATTCTAAACGAAATTCAAGACGTTGATGTTTTGCTTGAACGTTTGTTAACAGAAGCAAGAAGTATTGTTCATGCTGATGCAGGTTCAATTTACGTATGTGAAAATGAAAATCTAAAAATAAAATATACTCAAAATGATACACAACAGAGAAATTTAGCTCTTGGTCAAAAAATACCCTATTCATATTTTTCTTTTCCTATAAATGAAAAGTCTATATCCGGATATTGTGTAGTAACTGGAAATTTAGTAAACGTAAAAGACGTTTATGCTATTCCAAGTGATAAACCTTATAAATTTAATAGTCAACCAGATTTATTGACAGGATATAAAACTCATTCAATTTTAAGCATACCTTTACGAACTGCGGCGGGGCATACATTAGGTGTATTACAGATTATTAATCCTTTGGATGAAGAGGGAAATGCTATAAGCTTTGATGATGACGCTGAATTGTATATCAAACACTTTGCCGCAAGTGCCACACAAGCATTGGAAAGGACTTATTTAACCCGTGGAATGATTATGCGCTTAGTAAAAATGGCAGGATTACGAGATCCTAAAGAAACATCTCATCATGTTCAGCGTGTAAGTCGTTTTGCTGTGGAAATTTATGATACTTGGGCAAATAAAAAGGGAATATCACCAGAAGAACAAAATAGATATCGTGACTCATTAAGTATTGCTGCAATGTTACATGATTGCGGTAAGGTTGGTATCTCGGATGCTATTTTGAAAAAACCTGCCCGATTTACTCCAGAAGAGCATGATATAATAAAAATGCATTGTTGTGTAGGAGCCAAATTATTTTATCCATATCAGAGTTTGTTAGATGAAATGGTTTTAGAAGTGGTATTACATCATCATGAAAAATGGGATGGAACAGGCTATCCGGGGGAAATCGATATAGAAAAAGCAAATGACGGTGATTTAAACTCCATGATTCACGGAAAACCTATGCAAAAAGAAGAGATACCTCTTTCTGCAAGAATTGTGGCATTGGCAGATGTGTTTGATGCTTTATCTTCAAAGCGTGTATATAAAGAAGAATGGTCAGAAGAAGATGTCTTAAACGAAGTCCAAGAATCAGCAGGAAAACATTTTGATCCAGATGTAGTTATGGCTTTTTTTGAAGTATTACCAACTTTACGGGGTATACAAGCTTCTTTTGCAGAAGTATAGGATTACATCCTATCTTTTATAGTTCGGATTTTTTTTTGCAATTCTCTATCGAAGCAATTAGCAAAAAGATTTAGTTCTTTTTTTCCATATGTTTCTGTTTTTTCTGGTATTAAACCACTTTGGAAAAGTTGAAGATTAAAATTTCGTAGAGATAAACGTTCTCTAATATTGGTCTCATCGTACAGAATTCCTCTGTCATTAATAACTTGAATCTTTTTTTCTACTAATCGTGCTGCTAAAGGGATATCTCTTGTGATGATTATATCATCTTCTTTTGTATTTTCTACAATATAATTATCAGCGGCATCTGGAGTTACATCGCAAATTATCATTTTAAATAAAGGATTA
>CALNCH010000266.1 GCA_937875245.1 uncultured Spirochaetaceae bacterium | reverse complement strand
CTGTTCACCTGCTAAAAAATACATTTGTCTGTGGAAACTAAGGGCACATAAAAACGGGTCTACATTGTTGTTATGATTTGCTAACACCAAATAATTACCATCAATTTCAGGAGCTAATTCAAATTCATAAGAAAAATATCTAGTTAATATGGGAGATAGTATTTTTCGTGCTATCTTCCAGTTTCTAACGTGTTGTTTATACTTGTCTTTTGTTTTTTTCACTTATCTGCTCTCATTTCTTTTTCATTTTATTTGACACAAAGGCTACTGCATTATTTTGTGCTTCAATTACCGCATCACACCATTCATCAAACTCATGATCTTCTCTTTGTAATTCTGGATGAGATAACACATACTCTATAGTTTGTTTACAACCCTGATCAAAACGAGTAATTGCCACAAAATCAGGCACTAAGGTCTTTAATTTACTATTATCGAAAACAACAGAATTGGCTTTATCACCAAGTAAGCTACCAGTTAAGTCATAATCGCTGGTTAATGCTAAAAATTCAGATGCCACATGAACTGCTTTGAGTTGAACCCCTACACTCCTAGCAAGACATTCATAAATTTGATTCCAAGAAAGAGTTTCATCACTAGTAATATGTACCCTTTCTCCTAAAGCGTGTATGTTTCCCATCAAACCTATAAAGCCTTTTGCAAAATCAGTATTATGGGTCATCGTCCACAAAGAAGTACCATCTCCATGGATAACTACACTTTTCCCTTCTATCATTCGCTGTATAACACTCCAACTACCATTTTTTCCATGAACACCTAAGGGTATAGAACGTTCATCATAGGTATGACTTGGTCGTACAATTGTTATTGGAAAACCTTCTTTTCGATATTTTTCAACTAAGTATTCTTCACAATCTATTTTATTACGTGAATATTCCCAATATGGATTTGAAAGTAAGGTGCTTTCAGTTATTTTATAATTAGATAAAGGTTTTTGATACGCAGATGCAGAACTAATAAATATATACTGATTAGTTTTTTCTACAAAAAGTCTGTAATCTCTTTCCACGTCAGGAAGGGCAAAAGCAATAAAATCAGCAACTACATCAAATTTTTCATTTGGTTTTAATACAGAAGAAATGACTTTTTTGGTATTTTCTTCATCGTTTTTATCGGAAACAAGAGAACATATTGTGCCCCCTGTTTTTTCTCTAAGAATTTGCAAATCCTTTTCTCGATTTCCCCTATTTAGAACATATATTTCATGGCCTTTTTGTGCCAATAAAGTAGTAATAGCCGTACTAATAGTACCTGTCCCACCAATTAACAGAACCTTCATTTTTCCTCCGGTAGTTAATTTTAACAGACATAAGCCCGTTGTCAAATAAAAACTTGTTATAATTCTATTAAAAAAAAATTAATTATAGACTAAAAACAAGGGATTTTTTTCTTTTTATATATACATTTAGCTTTTTTTATACACAAGTTATTAACAAGTTATTAACTATATATCTAGTATTTTTTCTATATTTTCTAATTGACACCACTATATATAGCGTATATACTTTTTTCATTGCCCTACTTTTTTATAGGGCCAAAAAAAATGTGGAAGGGAAAATGATAAAGAGTATTCAAAAAAGAGATGGCCGTGTTGTTCTATATGATGAAGGTAAAATAGCGGCTGCAATCTTAAAAGCCATGGAAGCTGCAAATGAAGGAAACGCCACTAATGCTGCTAATGTAGCAAATGCAGTAGAAGCCTCTTTGGAACAATTATGTGGTACTAATCCTCCAACAATTGAACAAATCCAAGATCAAGTTGAAAAGAGTTTAATGTCTGCTGGGTTTGAACAAGCAGCTAAACAATATATTTTATATCGAGCAGGTCGTACCCGAGTCCGTGAAATGAATACTCATTTAATGAAAGTATTTGATGAGTTGACTAATGTGGATGCTACCAAAAGTGATTTAAAACGAGATAATGCAAATATTGATGGCGATACTGCCATGGGTACTATGCTTAAATATGGTAGTGAAGCTGCAAAAGATTATTATGAAAAATATCTTTTAACTCCCGCTCAGGCAGAAGCTCACAGAAACGGTGATATTCATATTCATGATTTTGATTTTTATTCTCTTACAACTACTTGTTGTCAAATTCAACTATCAAAGTTATTTAAAGGTGGTTTCTCAACTGGTCATGGATTTTTGAGAGAACCTAACGATATTCAAAGTTATTCGGCTCTTGCTTGTATTGCTATTCAGTCTAATCAAAATGATCAGCATGGCGGACAAAGCATCGTTGACTTTGATTATGGTTTAGCACCAGGCGTTACTAAAACTTACAAAAAGTTTTATTCAGTAAATTTATATAAAGCTTTAGAAATTATGGCACCAAGTACAGAGCCAGATACAACTCCTGATAAAACTGATGGTATTTTATTTGATATTACCTTACAAGAATTGAAAGATATTGCAAAAGATATTGAACAAACTAATGGTGTGTATCCTAGAATTACCACGGATCAAAAATACTTAGGTTTAGAAAAATCTGCTCTTATGGAAAGAGGTTTATCAGCAAGCATAATTACTGCAGCTCAAATCTTTGCGATAAAAGAAGCATATAGAGAAACAAACAAAGCTACTTTCCAAGCAATGGAAGCTCTTATCCATAACTTAAATACCATGCATTCCCGAGCTGGTGCACAAACTCCCTTTAGTTCTATAAACTATGGTACGGACACTAGCCCAGAAGGCCGTATGGTTATGCATAATATACTCAAAGCAACAGATGCAGGTCTTGGAATGGGGGAAACACCTATTTTCCCAATTCAAATTTTTAGAGTCAAAGAAGGCGTAAATTATAACGAAGAGGATCCGAACTACGATTTGTTTATTCAATCTTGTGAAGTATCAGCTCGTCGTTTATTTCCTAACTTTAGTTTTATAGATGCCCCTTTTAATTTGCAGTATTACAAACCAGACCATCCTGAAACAGAAATTGCATACATGGGATGTCGTACCAGAGTAATGGGAAACGTATTTGATCCTAATCAAGAAGTTGCTCCAGGAAGAGGAAATCTTTCTTTTACTTCAATTAATTTGCCTCGTATTGCCATTGAATCTCAGGGTAACGAAAAATTATTTTATGCAAAACTAAAAGAAAAAATGGACTTAGTTGTTCAACAGCTCTTAGATCGTTTTGCAATTCAATGCAGAAAACATGTATACAACTTTCCTTTTCTTATGGGGCAAGGGGTATGGATTGACAGTGAAAAACTTGGTTATAATGATGTCATTGGGGAAGTTTTAAAACACGGAACTCTCAGCGTTGGTTTTATTGGTTTAGCAGAAACACTAACCGCATTGTATGGTCATCACCATGGCGAAAGTGATGAAATGCAAAAAAAAGGTTTGGAAATCATCGGTTGGATGCGTCAGTATTTAGATGATGAAAGTAACAAACGTCAGTTAAACTTTTCATTGCTAGCGACTCCGGCAGAAGGACTTTCTGGTAGATTTGTTCGTATGG
>CALNCH010000265.1 GCA_937875245.1 uncultured Spirochaetaceae bacterium | reverse complement strand
AGCGAATGAAAGATATCCGGGCAATGATGGAGAAAGCCGGAATTGCAAACTCCTTTGTCTTAGATCCATCTATTACTCGTGGTTTAGATTATTATACCGGTGTTGTATATGAAACTTTCTTAAATGAACTTCCATCTATTGGTTCTGTTTGTTCAGGTGGTCGCTATGACAACTTAGCAGGATTATACATGAAAGATAGAGTTCCTGGGGTTGGTTCTTCTATTGGATTAGATCGCCTGATAGCAGGATTAGAACAATTAGGAAAAATAAATAAGAAAGAAAGTTTCTTGGATGTGGAGATTTTCTGTCTTGAAGAACAACTGACTCCTCATTATCAAGGGGTAGCAACAGAATTAAGAAAAAATGGTATTGCAGTTGAAGTTTTTCCAGATGCAAAAAAAATGAATCAACAATACAATGTTACAGACAAAAAGGGTGTACCTTTTGGCATTTTAATTAAAAGCCAAGATGCAGAAAAAAATGTATTAACTCTGAAAAATCTTATTACAAGAGAACAATTTGAAGAAATTACTATAGAAAAAGCAATACAACTTATTAAAGGTTAAAAAATTACAATAGAAGTACAAATTGTGTAGTCATTCTGTAAATAAATAACTTAGCTTTGTCCATTCTTCAGAAGATAGGGTTGCACCAGATACACTTACAACACTAGCAGAAACTTGATTAGCTTTTGTTACAGACTCTCTAAAAGAAAAACCTTTTTTTTGTGCTGCAATAAAAGCTCCTACATGTGAATCACCTGCTCCAATTGTATCTTTAACAACAGAGGGAAACCCTTCAACTAAATACTGAATAAAAGAAGGCGTATCCCTATTATCAGAAAAATTTTGCACTTCCAAGCAATAGCATCCTTTTTCACCCCATGTTATAACTAATGAATTCTGGGTTAATTCGTATAGTTTTTTAGAAGCCGCTTCTAAAGTACAAGTATTAGTACATACTAAGGCTTCATCTTCGTTGAGATGTAATATAGGATGTAAAGCAAAAATACGTTGATGTAAATCAGGATTTATCCGTTTTATTCTAGGACCGGGAGCATAATAATAAATCATATTGGGAAATTGTTTTTTCGCTTTTTCTAGCCACGTTACTAAGAGTTCTCCGGTAGGTTCTTCTACTTCCAAACCACAGAAATATATACTGTCAAATTCAGATAAATCTATGGGAGAAAGCCAACTTGGATTAAAACTATATTCTACTCCATGGTAGGATATAAAAGTTCTCTCTCCTCTTTTGTCAACAAAACAATAGCAACAACCATTTTCTCTATTGGGTACTTCAACAAAAATATCTAAGTTATTTTTTTGAAAGGCATTTTTTACAAATTGCCCATAGGGTCCTCCACCAATAGGAGTGCACAACAAATGAGGAATTTCTGCTTTCCGTATAATATCACAGGTATTGTATGCACAACCACCTAAAACCATTTTTTGACTTTGAATATGTATATCATCAGAGGTTCCTGGTAATTCATCAATAGAAATTACCACATCTACCACAGTGGAACCGATTACTAAAATCTTTTTATTCATTATGTATCACTTATTTTATGGAATTTGCTACTGACTCAGCTTTTAATTTATTAGAATAAATTTGTACAGCAGAATGGGGTAACCACCCCTCTGCAAACTGATACCAAATTCCGTTTTTTGTAAGACTTTTTCCAACAAC
>CALNCH010000264.1 GCA_937875245.1 uncultured Spirochaetaceae bacterium | reverse complement strand
GGATTGGGTGTTCAAAAGGAATGGATAGAAATCTTGTAGAAACAGCTATTGGTCCAAATGGAAATAAAAGTGCAGATGCTTTTAAAGGCATTCCATCAGGTAAATTGCGTCGTTATTTTTCTTGGAAAAACTTTGTGGATGTTTTTAAAATTGGCTCAGGTTTTTTTGCTTCTTTTTTTATTTTGCTAAAAGAAAAGCCATCTGTGTTATTTTCGAAAGGTGGATTTGTTAGTGTTCCCCCTTGTATTGCCGCAAAGATTCTTCATATTCCTGTTTATACCCATGAGTGTGATTATTCTCCAGGACTTGCTACTAGGATTAATGCAAAATCTGCAAATCGAATTCTTGTATCCTTTTCTGAAACAAAAAAGTTTTTTAGTGAAGAAAAACAAAAGTTTGTTACTATTACTGGTAATCCTATCAGACCAGTGTTTTATACCCCAGATTTTTCTGTGGGCAGACAATTTCTTGGACTGCAAAATAGAGAAGAGAAACCTGTATTGCTGATTTTAGGTGGTAGTTCCGGTGCCCGACAGGTAAATCAATTGGTTTTTGACAATCTAGAGTGGTTATGTCAACATTTTATTGTAGTGCATCAAACAGGGAAGGGTGAAAATTTTGATAATGCTTTACAATACAAAGAGAAATTAGGTTCCTTAGAAAACAATTATAAACCCTATGCTTTTATTTATGGTGAAATGCCCCATGTGATGTCCGCTTCTGATGTAGTTTTATCACGTTCTGGATCAAATTCTTTATGGGAATGTGCTGTTGAAGGTAAACCTTTAGTTCTTATTCCCTTGTGTGGTTCTGGAACCCGAGGTGACCAAGTTGAAAATGCAGAGTTTTTTAGAAAACAAAAGGCCGCCTTTGTTATGAATGGGGATGAAGCAAATTCTGAAAACCTCAAAAATTATTTATTACAAATGACTGATGAGGAAATACGAAAAAGATATAGTACTGCTTCGAGAACTATTGCTGGAAATTTGAAACCTGCAATAGTTATTGCTACAATATTAAAAGATGAGGTGTTAGAAAAATGAGCTTAACTTTTTTAGATATTATATTTCTTTTAATTATTTTATTTATAGCTATTCATGGGGTAGTTAACGGATTTATTAAAGAGTTTTTTAGTAAAGTAGCCCTTGTGGCTGGAGTATTTTTTGCCATACTGTTTTTTGCAAAACTAAGTCCTTTTATAAATAAACATATTGAATCTTCTTTTGTAGCAAGTATCTTGTCTTTTTTGCTTATCTTTGTGGTGGTATATCTTATTATTCGTATTATTCAACACTTTGTAGGTACTTTTTTTCAAGGCGAGATATTAGGAGGATTGGATCGGGCTTTAGGATTTTTCTTTGGTGTTGCTGAAGGATTATTAGTTGTATCCCTTATTTTAATCATCTTATATGCTCAACCTTGGTTTGACTTACAAAAAGTATTTGAAGACAGTTTCTTTCATGGAATGCTTCAAAAAGTTTTATCTACACCCACCAGCTATGTGAAAGGTTTTATTGCTCATGTTTGATAATCTCCTATATCAAAATGTTACTGAATTACTTTCAAATGATATTAAAACATCTTCCATCCCTCAATCTATTTTGCTTTCTGGACCTTCCTCCAGTGGAAAATTAACTTGCGCCTTAGAAATAGCCAGAGTTTTGTCTTGTCAAGCTACAGGTGAAAACAAAGGCTCTTGGACTTGTACTTGCCCTTCTTGTTTAAAACATAAAGCTTTAGTAAGTTCAGATTTATTGTTAGCGGGACCTAGAGATTGCACTTTAGAAATAGAGGCAGCCACAGATACCTTTTTACAAGCAGTATATAAAAATGCCAGTTATATTAATGCTACTAGATATTTACATGTTCGGAGTGTAAGAAAATTAACCAATCGTTTTAGTCAAGTGTTATGGGAAGACGATGATAAAATTTCCAAAATAGCAAATGTAATAAGTGATATTGATGAAATGTTAGAAGAATTAGACCCCTTACACCCCCTTTTAGAACAAGATAAGCTAGAGAAAATTTGTGATAGTTTATTAGCACAGTGTCATAAATTAGAAAACGGCTTTATGTACGATTCTTTACCTGTTTCTCAAATTCGTAAAGCCTCAAAATGGGCTCGCTATACAGTGCCAGAAGGGAAAAAAGTATTAATTATTGAAAATGCTGATAGAATGCAAGAGAGTGTACGTAATGCCCTTCTGAAGATACTTGAAGAACCTCCAACAGATACGGTTTTTATTTTGACTACCACACGACGGGGTGCTGTTATGCCAACAATTTTATCCCGGGTAAGACCGTATAATTTTGCATCTCGTACTGAGGAACAGCAAAAAGAAGTAGTTCAAAGAGTGTTTCATGCAAATACTCTTGATTCCTCTGATATTTCTCAGAAAGAAATAATTCAAAATCATCTTTTAAGTTATCTTCCTGTAAAATCTGATGTTATTTCTCAATCTGCTTTATCTTTTTTACATTCAGTTTATAATAAGGAAGTTCCAGATATAGAAAAAACTATTAAAGATTTATCTAATTTTGAACCTCGAGTATTGTTAAAGCTTTTTTTAAACGCCCTTATCGATACCCATGAAAAAAAATTGATTAGTATAGATAATGCTTTAGAACAAGCGGCTATACAAGAACAAGGATATACACTTTTAAAAGCGGTTAAAGATACCATGGAATATATAACCATATATAATCAGAGTCCTCTTTCTGCATTAGAGGGACTTGTGTATACATTATTAGAAGGTGAATCTAAGTGAAAGATTTTGTAAAGAAAATATCCCAGAAAATATCAAAATTAACACCAGAGCAAGTTGAATCACTTTTCGATGTATTAGTTCAAGAAAACGAAGAATTAGATGCAATTATTGAATCTGTAAGCATAGGTTTATTGAGTGTAAATAAAGAATGGATTCTTAAGCAGTCAAATAAAGCTGCAGAACGATTAATTTCTATGAAACCTCATTATGCAGACCAACGGGTATGGGAATTGGTAGGGGATAAAGATATTGGTGATTTTTTTAAAAATGTAAGTAAAATGCAACAAATCAACGTTAGCGAAGAATTTACCACAGAAACACCATCAGGCTCAGTACGATTTTTATCAATAAATATTACTCCTTTAGTTCAGCGAAAAAAAATGACTGGTTATGTAATAAAAATCGATCGTATCACAAAAAAAAGAAATCAAGAAACCTTACTGCGCCGTATGGAAAGCCTTGCTAGTTTAACAAATCTTGCAGCTAGTGTTGCTCATGAGATTAAAAATCCATTAGGTGCAATTAGTATTCACATTCAACTAGTACAAAAGGCAATTGCAAAAGCCCGTGGTTCTGACGGTCAGTTGCCTGACGAAAAATTCGTAGAAAAAT
>CALNCH010000263.1 GCA_937875245.1 uncultured Spirochaetaceae bacterium | reverse complement strand
GTTTTGATTCGTAAAGATGGTAAGTTTGTTCTTCCTGAATTACAAAATCTTGACAGGCCTATGTAAATACTATTAGAATTTTGATATAATAGCTGAAAGAAACAGGAGAAGAAAAATGGAAAGTTCACCATTAGGGATACGTTATGGATATATGGTTAAGGATTTAGCTCGGTATGCTAAAGCACCAGACAAAATTGACGATGAAAATGTTTTTCAAGAAGCTAACAAAGATACTCGTAAGCTTGTATCAAAGATGCTTGATGAAAACTTATTACCCGGATCTCATATTGAAGGTAAAGAACATTTATTAGCCTTTTTAGGACTTCTTAAAGAAGGGAAAAAGGGCTTAATCTTGTGTGAACACTATAGCAACATGGATTTACCTGCATTCTGCTATCTTTTAGAGAAGGACTTAGGAGAAGAAGGAAAAGATCTTTCTGAACGCATTGTTGCAATTGCAGGAATGAAGTTAAATGAAGCAAACCCTATGGTAAAAGCATGGGCAGAAGCTTTTACTCGTGTTGTAATATATCCAAGTAGAAGTTTGGCCGCTATTACTGATCCAGAAGAAAGGGCAAAAGAAGAAGTTAAAAGTAGAAATATTAATATGGCTTCTATGCGAGCAATGGATAATTGTAAACGAGCTGGTAGGCCTATTTTAGTATTTCCTAGTGGAACTCGTTATCGACCAGGGAAACCTCAGACTCGTCAGGGTGTTCGTGAAATTGATTCATATTTACGATTATTTGATGTAATGATTTTAGTTTCTGTAAACGGAAATTGTCTACGTATTAATGATGTTGAACCAGAGAATATGTTAGCAGATTTAGTTCATCCGGATACGGTAATTATGACAGCAAGTCCTGTTATTGAATGTAAACAATTTAGAAATCAAGCTATAGCAGAACTTCCAGAAGATATGGAAGATAAAAAACCTGGTGTGGTACAAAAGATTATGGATATGCTTTTATCTCAACATGAGGCTAACCAGATTCTCTACCGTGAAACATACAAAAAAACTACTGGAGAAGAGCCTGATTATTATGCTTAATCTGTAATACGAAATCTTGCTGCTCGTGCATGGGCGGCAAGACCTTCTGTATCTCCTAAAATAGAAGCGGCTTTAGCAGACTTCCTATTGTTTTCAGTCCGAAGAGTTGTTACTGTCTTTAAAAACATTCGTACAGAAAGACCTCCGGTGAATCGTGCGGAACCAGAAGTTGGTAAGGTATGGTTTAGTCCTGCGGCGTAGTCTCCTAAAACTTCAGCAGCTTCATGTCCAATAAATAAAGATCCAAAATTACGTGCTTGGCTTACAAGGTTGTCTCGGTTTTTTCCAGAGTCTAAAGCAATTTCTAGGTGTTCAGGAGCTTTTTTATTGGCAATATCAATAGCTTCATTTAAATCTTTTGTTAAAATAATTAAACCATTATTTTCTATACTTTTAGAAGCAGTATCCTTTGTAGGTAAATCTACTAATTGTTTTTCAATTTCTGCTGTTACTTTTGCAATTAATTCCTGGGAGTCTGTAGCTAAAATAGCTTGGGCGTCAGGATCGTGTTCTGCTTGTGCTAACATATCAGCTGCTACCCATTCAGGGTTTGCATTTTTATCTGCAATGATGAAGACTTCAGAAGGCCCTGCTACCATATCAATTCCTGCATCCCCATAAATGCTTTTTTTTGCTTCCGCAACAAACTTATTTCCAGGACCAACGATTACATCGCATTTGGGTATTGATTGAGTTCCATATGCCATGGCCGCTATTGCCTGAGCCCCACCACAAGCGTAGACTTTTGTTATTCCACAAATATATGCGGTAGCTAAAATACCTTTGTCTACCCAAGGTTTATCTTTATTTTCTGGGTGTAGTCGTGGAGGGGTACAAAGAATTACGTCTTTACATCCAGCGGCAAGGGCAGGACAAGCACACATAATTACCGTGGAAAGTAAGGGGAAACGACCTGCTGGAACATATAAACCAGCTCTATCAACAGGAATAGTTTTTTGTCCAGTAAATAAACCTGTGTCTAATTCTTCTTCAAAATCCGTATAGCATTCTCGTTGTCGTTTTGCAAATTTAAGAGCTAAATCTCTTGAATAGCAAAGTGCATCGTAGAGTTTTGGGTTATCTTTTTTTAATTCTTCAGCAACCTGTATTAAGTGGGTTTCAGGAATTAAAAAAGAAGTAGGAGAGGCTTGATCAAATTTTGCACTTAATGAAAACAAAGCTTGGTCACCATGGTTTTTTACTTCAGATATGATTGATAAAACGACTTCCTGTACATCAGAACCTAAACTCCGAGTTTTATATAAATCCTTTGAAATTTGACTTGATGTAATAACCTTAATCATGGTGACTCCTTGTTACTTCTTGTGGCGCCTGTCTAATTCATCATAAATATCTTGCCAAGAAACATTTTCTCGGTACATTAAAACGCTTATAAAATAAAACAAATCTGCACATTCCCAGATAACATCTTCTTTGGTTTCAGCTTCAATTAATTCTTCTGCTTCTTCTTCGATTTTTTCTCGGACCCTTTCTGGGGTCAAGGTAGCTGTGTAAGAACCTGGACGTGGATTAGCAAAGCGTTCTGCAATAGTCCCGTATAAACGTTCCATGGTAGATTTACCATCTGCTTCACTGGTAAAACAAGACCAACTGCCAGTATGACAAGTAGGTCCATTAGGCTTTACAAGAGCAAGAACGGTGTCTCTGTCACAATCTGCTCTCAGAGAAACTATATCCAGAGTGTTTCCAGAGGTTTCACCTTTTGTCCATAAAACATTTCGTGTTCTACTCCAAAAGGTAAGTTTATTTGATTCAAAAGTTTTATAAAAAGCTTCTTTGTTAGCAAATCCTGTCATCAATACTTGGCCATCTAGACTTTGTGCAATTACTGGTATTAATCCATTAGAATTTGCAGTAGCTTTTTCCCAATTCAAACAGGAAATAAAACTGTCTTTCAAACTTACTTTTTCGGTATATAAAGCCATTCCAAGTTGTACATCACAACCCATTTTTTCAAGTTCAACAATTTCTTCCAGTGTAGATACACCACCTGCAGCCACTACTCGACATGAAACTGCTTCTCGTACAGATTTTACTAAATCCATATCGATACCTTTCATGCAGCCTTCTCTTTCTACGCAGGTAAAAAGTAATTCACTGGCATATTTTTCTGCAGCTTTTGCCCCATCAACAAGAGGTATTCCCGCGGTTTTAGTCCAACCTTTCAAGGCGATATCGCCATGAA
>CALNCH010000262.1 GCA_937875245.1 uncultured Spirochaetaceae bacterium | reverse complement strand
TATTCTTTTAGGTTCATTAATTGGCTTTTTTTTAAGCAAAATAATTCGAAATGTTATGACCGATCCAGGCCGAATTCTTGCTTTTTCCTTAGGTACCTTATTTTTAAGTACTGGAGTTGCACGATATTTAGGCTTAGATAATATTTTAGCAGCAATGTCTTTAGGTTTTTTTATGGTAAACTTTGCACCTGTTAAAACTCGCCCTACCTTTGCATTAGTCGAAAATTTTACACCACCAATTTATGTTCTCTTTTTCGTTTTAGTTGGTGCCAAATTAAACATTTGGAATGTGACTGCCTTTGTTGGCATTATTACCTTGTTATATGTTCTGGGTAGAACCTTTGGTAAATCTGTAGGGTCTATTGTTGGAGCAGCTCTTACAAAAGCTCCAACTACGGTGCGTAAATATCTTCCTTTTTGCTTGCTTAGTCAGGCCGGTGTTGCTATAGGATTATCAATTTCTGCAGGACGTGATTTTACGGGTACAATTGGTCCCACTGTAATGCTAATTATTACGGCCACAACTTTTATCGTCCAATTAGCAGGTCCAATCTGTGTAAAATACGGAGTTGTAAAAGCTGGGGAATGTAATCTGGATATCAGTGAAGAAGATTTGATGAAAAAATTAAAAGTCTCTGATGTTACTTGGGCTGATGAGCCAATTTGCAGTTTATTATCACCTGCAATTGTATATGAAACAACAAGTTTACAGTCAATAATTGATTCTTTTAGCCGTTATCAAAATCAAAACTATGTTGTTCGTAACACCGATGGAAAATTGGAAGGTGTCATTACTTTAGAACATCTAAAAGAATCCCTATTAGTTGGAGAGATTTCTGCTGGACTCTTAGCTATGGATGTTATGGATAACCATACTTTGTCATGTGTTCCCGAAACTCCACTTACAGATTTGTATAAACTATTTTCTGAAAATGACCTAGATGCAATTCCTATAGTAGATAGCAATGGCAAAGTACAAGGTATCGTAGAAAAAAGTGGAGTAGATCATTTCTTACATGCACAAGTTGTAGCATTACATCAAAAATTAGATGCTTTAGGTTAATCAATGCTGGGTTATTTTGCAGCTTTTATTTCTATTTTCATTTGGGGTATAACCTTTGTAAGTACAAAAGTGCTACTAATAGATTTTTCCCCAATGGAGATATTATTCCTTCGTTATATTATTGCCTATGTTAGTTTGTGGATTTTATATCCAAGAACAATAAAACTCACTCCCAAGGAAAATATTTCTGTAGCAAAACAAGAAATCTATTTTGCCTTTGCAGGACTAACAGGGGTTTTTCTTTATCAATTGTTAGAAAATATTGCTATTAATATTTCCACCGCTTCTAATGTAAGTATTATAGTTGCTACTGCACCTATTTTTACTGGCTTGGGAGTACACCTTTTTCTAAAGCATGAATTAAAGAAACTTACCCCCTTTTTCTTCCTTGGTTTTATTTGTGCAATTATTGGAATTGCTTTTGTCAGTTTTAATGGAACAGTTGTACTTAAATTAAACCCATTAGGAGATGGGTTAGCCTTAATTAGTGCTATTATGTGGGCTATTTATTCAATTATTATGTCTAAAATAAACAGTTTAGGTTATCCTACTTTAGGAGCTACTAGAAAGATTTTCGGCTATTCAATTTTATTGATGATTCCCGTAAGCTTTTTCTTGGGTATGGATTACTCTCCAGAGGTAAACATTGCTAGATTTAGCAAGCCTATGAACTGGATAAATCTTATCTTCTTAGGAGTTGGTGCTTCTGCCCTCTGCTTTTCTGCTTGGGCAAAAGCACTTAAAATTTTGGGTGTGGTCAAAACTTCAGTGTATATTTATTTAATCCCAGTAATTACCCTGTTTTTTGCTGCCATAATATTACATGAAAAAATTACCCTAATGGCCTTAATTGGAACAGGTTTAACAATTCTAGGATTACTTCTTTCCGAGAAAAAATAACTATCCTTGATTTAGGTTTTCTTTTTTTTGTCTCTTTTTTAATTTTAAAAGAAGGAGAAGTAAAAAGCTAAAATATACGGTAATCAAAAGTAATACAAGCCATGTCCAAAGATCTGATTGTGGAGCGAGACCAATTAGTACCAACAATGGTATTGCTAAAATAATTGCAGTACTACTTCCAGTTACTAAATTATTTCCTGCTACAGGAACCATTAGTTCTGGAATTTTATTAAAGGATCAACTTCCCGTAATAATAAAATTCCAGAACTAATGGTTCCTGTAAGCATACCAAACATTGATAAAAATCCTTCTATTTCGTAGCCTTTATATATTCGGTCTGTAACGTACTTGATATATATAAATGTTACCACAGCACCTGCCAAGATTGTCACAATAAAAGGTCCCCATAAACCTGATATATCATTAATCTCAATAGAAGCAATCCCTGTTACAATCATCAGGTCAAAACATAATCCTGAAATACGGCTTAATAAATAATTATTTTGATACTGCTTTGTCATAACCTTCATACTTCTCAATCGATTAAATATCACACGAAGAACTGTTGCTAATACAGAACCTATAATAAAATTAAAACCCCACAACACTGGAGAAAGTAAAGAACTTACCCCAGGTGCATATGTACCTAATAAAAAAGTTGCCCACTTGGTAATACCAAAGGTTAATGCATACACCATTAT
>CALNCH010000261.1 GCA_937875245.1 uncultured Spirochaetaceae bacterium | reverse complement strand
ATAAAACGGGCGCACAGAAGTAGACAAAGCTCGACCAATTGGTGCTTATTTGATGATTCAAGAATCTTATTTAACGAAAGTTTCAAATTAGGGGCTTGTTAATCTGTATCACTGCTTTAAAATAGAAAGTGGTACATAAGCCGTAAGGTGAATATCAGTACGAGTTGGAAGCTCTGCCGATCTTTCGTTAATTGATGCTAGTAACATCAAATAACTGTACCCCCCAAATTTAAAGTAAAACCCCCTTAAGTTGCAAGACTTAAGGGGGTTTTCTTTAAATAAATATCTTTATTTGAGTTTAATAAACAAATGAAAATCCATTTTCATAAATTTTATCTGTTGGAACATAGTAATATCCATGGCATGCATTTGTTGAATTATCTATTGCTCCCAATGAAAGAATACCACTAGCGATAGTAGCTGCTGTAAAGACAGGTCCACCACTATCACTACCACCACAAGTAGAAGTATTTACGTCAACCCAAAAATTTCCAGGAAAAAGGGGTGCTCCAGTAACTGGATGATATTCTGGAACAATAACACCTACACCCCGTACAGTACCGCAGCTATACCCAGTCGCATTACCATAATGGCAAACACTATCACCAACTTTTGTTGCTGCTAAAGTACGTCTACCCGTAAGAGTTCTTGTTGTTGTTGGCCCCACATAAAATTTATTAGTAATATTGGCTGTTGTACTATTCCACTGAAGATCATTTGACTGTGCAAAAGGAATTTCACCAACAAATGTATATTGGGTTCCATCCAATTTACTATTAAAGTTATCTGGACAGTGAGCGGCTGTGCTCATATATTTTGTACCACTAGCATTTTTAATACCAAACCCAGTAGTACAATCTGCATATCGCGTAGGACTGATTGGTCCAGCTACAAAAGTCCCTCCATTAGCATCTACTAATGGTTTAACAGACCAATTTACTAAACTAATTTCTAAAGGTAAATTTGGATTATTCCAAGCTGCTTTTACTTGATCTAGTTTTTTTTGGTTTTCTGCGGTTTGTGAACCATTTACGCGAACATAAATATTTCCGCTTTTCTCATCATAACCAACAGTTTGAACTTTAGAAAAAAACTTACCAACCAATTTTGCTGCCTTATCCAATTGGCCTTTAGCAATTTCTCTTGTTTCAAAATTTCCGTATACTATTTCAATAGGTAAACTATTTTTTTCAGATACATTGCCTACGATATTACTTCTTTTTTGATTTACTCCATGCCCTTTAACCCTAACAATGATTTTATATGTCGGTGAGTTCTCAATATAAATGCCTGCTATACGTCCTTTGAATTCTTTTTCGATATCATCTAATACCGAATCACGATTTGCTTCTAAGAATAAGGCTCTCTTCGCTTCAGCAGAGCTAACTCCGTGTAATAAAGAATAACTACGTGAATCTTGTTCTATTCCTTCAGTAGATGCACCAAAAATTGATGTTGATGAAACAAGTAAACTCAAAGCAAGAATTTTTTTCATTTTTACTACCTGTTTAATTTTAAAGTTTAAATATTAAAGCTTTTTTACTAAAAACCTTAGTATCAATTACAACTTATACCTATGCAAATTGTAAGCAATTAACATTACATTCTTATGCTATAGCTCCGTTTTGGCTCATTTATTTCTTTAACTTGCTGACTTGCATTTCTAATACCTGCAATTGCTCGATCAAGGCTTTGTTTTGTGTCTTGAAGCCCTCTAGTTGATCGTTCAAGTTGTTCACCTGCCGTACTAAGTTGCTCAAGTTGGTACTTCTCGTCTGGTCGGCTTCCCTCATATTGTCTAAGAAATCTTTGAAGACTTTTCTCACGCTGAAATTGTCCTGCCTCGTACTCTCGAACATCTTGA
>CALNCH010000260.1 GCA_937875245.1 uncultured Spirochaetaceae bacterium | reverse complement strand
TCCGTCCAGGTCTACGGAGGCGTTCTGAGCACGGAGCACTTTTACTTTCTGGGTTTATTTCCATGGTAATACCATTAGTTAACGAAGCATAAATTTCCTTTCCCAAGGTATTGAATTGTAAACTGATACTTTCATATTCATCCACCCCAGTGCTACCAACGTGGGCCATAGACTGTATTTTTGATGGTAACAGGTATCCACTAATAGCTCCCGTTTTAGAAACACTACGAATAGCACATAAAGCTAATGTCAAAGTATAAATTCCTAAGTCTAGCAAGGCTCCTCCTGCCAAGGAAGGATCATACAAACGAGATGTTTGATACCCAGAAGAAGGATAATTTGCAACATTGGGGCTATTAATACAAAAACTACTGTGAATTGCTTTTAATTCTCCAATTTTTCCCTCTGTAATCCATTCCATTGCTCTCAAAAAACAGGGTTGAAATTTAGACCAAAGAGCTTCTACATAACACATTCTTGTTTCTTGAGATACAGCTAACACTTGTCTCAATTGTGCTGCATTAACCGCCCCAGGTTTTTCACAGATTACATCTTTCCCATTTTTCATAGCTTTTATAGATAATTCAGCATGATTCATATGAGGAGTGGCAATGTATACAATTTGAATTTCAGGGTCTTCTAAAAGAGATTGATAACTACTATACACATGAGGAATTTGCCATTTTGAGGCAAAGGCTTTTCCTCTTTCTAAATCCGTAGAAGCCACTCCATATAATTCTGCATTTTCTACCCCTTTATTTACTGCTTCAGCCATAGCCTCTGCAATATGTCCTGCTCCAATAATTCCCCACTGTATTTTTTTCATAAAATATATCTCCTAAACTTGCCGTTTTAAAATAAAATCAGTATCTTTATTTATGCGTATAAAAAACGCATTCAAAATTTTACATATGCATTGTACCATAAAAAAAGGTCAGTGCCGAGGGTTGCCCTCAATACAAGGAGATTTACGAAAATGGCAAAACAACTACTTTTTAATGAAGAAGCACGAAAAAAGATGCTTTCTGGTGTTGAACAGATTTCTCAGGCTGTAAAAGTAACATTAGGACCTAAAGGCCGTTTGGTAATGTTGGATAAGAAATTTGGTGCACCTACTATTACAAAAGATGGTGTATCAGTTGCAAAAGAAATTGAATTAGAAGATCACTTTGAAAACATGGGTGCTCAACTTTTAAAAGAGGTAGCATCAAAAACAAACGATGTCGCAGGGGATGGAACAACAACTGCAACTGTATTGGCATATTCAATGGTTCGAGAAGGTCTTAAAGCTGTAGCAGCAGGAATGACTCCTATCGAATTAAAACGAGGTATGGATAAGGCTGTTACTCTTGCTGTAGAAGAAATTAAAAAGAATGCAAAAGAAGTAAAAGGTTCTGAAGACGTTTCTCATGTAGCTGCAATATCTGCAAACAATGACCCAGAAATTGGTAACATTCTTGCAAGTGCTATTGAAAAAGTGGGAAAAGATGGTGTTATCACTGTTGAAGAATCCAAAACCATGGAAACAACTACAGACTTCGTAGAAGGTATGCAGTTTGATCGAGGTTATATTTCTGCTTATTTTGCAACTGATAGAGAAAGAATGGAAACTGTTTTTGACAATCCTTACATTCTTATTCATGATAAAAAGATTTCTAACATGAAAGATCTTCTTCCTGTACTTGAAAAAGTAGCTCAAACAGGAAAAGCCCTTGTAATTATTTGTGAAGATATGGATGGAGAAGCTTTAGCAACTCTTATCGTAAATAGTCTTCGTGGAACATTAAAAACTTGTGCAGTAAAAGCTCCTGGTTTTGGTGACAGACGAAAGGCAATGTTGGAAGATATTGCTGTTTTAACTGGTGGTCAAGTAATTACAGATGACTTAGGTCTTAAACTTGAAGCAACTGAACTTGATATGTTGGGAACAGCAAAGAGTGTAAAAATTGACAAAGATAATACTATCATTGTTGATGGTGCTGGAGACGGAAAACAGATTAAAGATCGAGTAGCTCAAATTAAAGCTCAGATTGAAACTTCTACATCAGACTACGACAAAGAAAAACTTAAGGAACGCCTTGCAAAGCTTTCTGGTGGTGTTGCAGTAATCAACATTGGTGCTGTTACTGAAGTAGAAATGAAAGAAAAGAAACACAGAGTAGAAGACACCTTAGCCGCTACACGAGCAGCTTTGGAAGAAGGTATTGTAGCTGGTGGTGGACTTGCACTTATCCAAGCAGCTCTTGCCCTTGATAAATCTGATTTAACACTTACTGATGACGAAAAAGTAGGTTTCAAAATTGTTAAGAGAGCCTTGGAAGAACCAATGCGCCAGATTGCAGAAAACGCCGGTGTTGATGGAGCTGTTGTAGCAGAGAAAGCAAAGAACAGCAAAAAAGGTATCGGATTTGATGCATATGCAATGGAATGGAAAGATATGATTGAAGCTGGAATTATTGACCCCGCTAAGGTTACTCGTTCAGCATTGCAAAATGCCGCATCTATTGCAAGCTTACTCTTAACAACAGAATGTGCTATCACTGACATACCAGAAAAAACTCCTGCCGCTCCAATGCCAGGTGCTGGTGGAATGGGTGATATGGGTGGAATGTACTAAGATTCTTGTGTACTTAACCCAACATAAATAGCAAAAAAGGGGCTGTCCAACAAGTTCTTTAAATGAACAAAATGGACAGCCCCTTTTTACGGTACCACCTTCTTATAGCGTAAAGTGTTTATTTACGGCAAACTAAAACCATTGTCCTAGCCTTTTGATTGTAGGGTGAAAAATCAAAATCACCATATATTTCACAACTGGAAAAACCACAAGATAACAAAATCCGCTTTAATTCGATGGCTGAATATAATCTTTGAACAAATTCATGTTCAATTCTTTCTCCTGTTTCTTTATCAATTAATATCCACTTTGATCTTAAGCCTTCCCAGGCTCCCTCTACTCCAAAGTTTGTTAATACTATTTTTCCTGCCCGCTCAAACCATTCACCTTCAATAAAATCTCTTGCTTCAATTTCTCGGGAAAGACACTCCATTATAAACCAACCATCTTTTTTTATAGCACCATAAATTCTTTTCAAAATAGTAATGTCATCTTCAATTTTGTGGCAATAGCCAAAAGAAGTATATAAATTTACTGCTACATCAAAAGGGCTTTCTGTTTCATAGTTTCGCAAATCACATTGAATTAAATCTAACTTTACCCCTTCATCGCTGGCACTTTCTGCAGCGGCATCCAAAAAGGGTTTCATTAAATCAACACCAGTTACATTCATTCCTTGTAAGGCAAATTCCACACTAATTCGTCCAGGGCCACATCCAGCATCTAAAATACGAGATCCTTTGGTAAGTCCCGCTATTGAACAAATTTGTTCTGCCACGGTTGCAGCTTCTGCCCACCGTTGGGTATCAAACATAATGGGTCCGTAATTCAGCCAAAAGTGTTCCTGTTCAAACCATTCATCGGCCATGTAATTCCCCCTCTTATTTGTTTTTTTATCTTCAATAGTGTAAACTAAATCATACCATAATTAAAGTCAAAAGCGAGATGATTTATGAATAAAACAGTGTACGTTATTGGGCACAGAAATCCCGATACAGATTCTGTTGTAGCGGCTGCAGCATATGCACGACTAAAACAAGAACTAGGGCTCACTTATCATGTGGCTGCTAGAGCTGGAAAATTAGCCCCTCAAACTGAATACATTTTTAATCGATTTAAAGTTCCTGTTCCTCAATATATTCCAGATCTACTGCCAAAAGTGGGATACTACATGAACGGTAGTTGTGATACCGTAGACGAATACACTTCTCTTTGGAGTGCAGTGTCCAAAATGGAAGAATGCAACAGTAAAGTATTACCGGTTGTAGACAAAGAAGGCCGATACAAATCTTTACTTCACTATAATGCCTTTGCCCAAAACGTTCTTAAAATACTTAACCCAGAAAAAGAAACAGCTATTTCTACCAGTATTTCTCTTATTCAAGATACTCTAAGCGCCCAACCTATTATCCTAAAGGATGAAATGCAACTTTTCAAATGTTCCATTTTGGTTGGGGCAGCTCAATTTGAAACTTTTAAAAAACTACTAGACATGAGAAAACATGAAAACCTCATTGTTATCACTGGGGATCGTTCTGATGTACAAGAATATTGTATAGATGCAGGAATAAAAGCTCTAGTTATTACCTCTGGTTTTGTTTTATCAAAAGAATTACGTGATAAAGCTGAAGCAAAAGGAGTTTCTGTTCTTATTAGCCCCTACGATACCTCTGCAACTTCCATGCTGATTGTCTATTCCAGCCCTGTTTCTGTTATGGCTGATACAGATTTAAAACCAGTAAAAAGTATCGATACCCTACGAAAAATACAACCTTTTTTAAGTGATTCCCCTAGTCGTTGTTTACCTGTAATTAATGATCATCATAAGGTTTTAGGTATTATCTCTGAAAGTGATTTAATTCAAGAAGCTAATATTGAAGTTATTTTAGTAGACCACAATGAGATTTCCCAAGCCGTAGAAGGTGTTGAAAACTACAAAATTATTGAAGTAATTGACCATCACCGACTAGGAAACTTATCTACTCGTTATCCAATAACTTTTATAAATAAACCGGTAGGAGCCACCTCAACAATTATCGCTCATTTATATCGAGAAAACAGAGTGTCTATTCCTCGGGAAATTGCCTCTCTTTTATTATGTGGTATTTTATCAGACACTTTAATTTTGCAGTCTGCTACCACTACAGACATAGACAAAGAAACTGCAACCTACTTAGCAAATATTACTAACCTAGATATTAAAGAATTAGGGGCTGATATTGTTACTGCAGCAAGTCATATTGGGGGCAGAAGTGCTAACGAAGTAATTCATCAAGATATGAAAGACTATACAGAGGGAAAACACTCTTTTACAGTAAGTCAAATTGAAGTTGATAATACAAATGAAATTCTGTTACGAAAAGAAGAATTTTTATCAGAACTAGAAATAGAACGGAGAAGTCAAAAAGCTTTGTTTTGCTCTCTTATGGTTACAGATATTACAAAACTTACCAGTATTTTACTTATTGCATCAGAACCGGTATTTGTGCCCTATATCAGCTTTCCCAAACACGAAGACTCTGTCTATTTTGTAAAAGATATTGTGTCCCGAAAGAAGCAGTTAATACCCCTTCTTTCGGAACAAATAGAAAAACTAGATAGCTGAATCTTAGAGTATCATGGAACTTGATAAAAAAGAAACATACACAAACATTAAAAATGATGAGAAAATATATTGCTTTTCATTTTATGAATTTTGTATACTCACAATATGATAGAAGCAGAAAAATTTAGCGGAACACAAATTTTTGATATTCTGAACAGTTTACATAAAATATATATAGATATAGAAAATGACCAAATTCTATGGAAATGTTGCGAACACTTTAACCAAGGGAGTTGATGT
>CALNCH010000259.1 GCA_937875245.1 uncultured Spirochaetaceae bacterium | reverse complement strand
AAATTGTTCTTTCTTCTGGGAAGTGAGAAATATATTTGTTATCCATATCTGCACATGGCCAAATACCATTGTCACTTTCACCTTTAGCAAGTGGTTTACCTACTGAGTGTAAACAAGGAATGAATTCACCATCTGTACCAAGAACGTCAAGAACTTTTGTTCCTACACGTGTCATTATGTCCATGTTACATACAACATATGCTGAATCAGTAATTTCAATACCGTTCTTTGCAATGTCTGAACCTACTGGACCCATTGAAAAAGGAATAACATACATTGTTCGACCTTTCATACAACCTGTATAAAGACCTTTCATTGTAGCTTTCAATTCGTTTGGATCGATCCAGTTGTTTGTAGGACCTGCGCTTTCTTTATCTTTAGAAGCGATATATGTTCTACCTTCAACACGAGCAACGTCTGAAGGTAATGAGCGGAAAAGAACACTATTTGGTTTTTTTGCCAAAGGTATTGCAAGACCTGAATCAATCATTTCTTTCATAAAACGATCATATTCAGCTTGTGAACCATCACATACATAAATAGAATCTGGCTGACACATTGCAGCTACTTCTTCTACCCATGCCTTAATTTTAGCATGTTTGATGTCTTCTAACTTCATAATAACTCCTTACAATAGATAGATTATTCTATCTAATAATATCCCGATATATGTAAAAATATATAGTATTTGATAGATTAGTACAAGTAGTGAAAAGGTTGATATTTAATTGAAAAGATATGAAAATACTTGCTAAAAATTGCGAAAAATAGTACTGTCTGTAAAGAAAGGTGATTGTTTGCGAAATGCATAAATTTTTATTTATATCATTTACAGGAGAGACACATGGAAGAAAGTATTGCTAGTGTTATGGCAAATCTAGTATTGCAGATTGGAATAATTCTGTTCACCGTTAGATTTTTTGGAAAATTGGTTAAAAAAATTGGAATACCTTCTGTACTAGGAGAGTTAATTGCCGGTGTTATTATTGGCCCCTATGCTTTGGGAGGACTAGCACTACCTGGTTTTCCTCAGGGTATGTTTCCTTTATACTCAGCTTCTTTGGCAGTAAGCCCTGAATTATATGCGTTCTCCACCGTTGCATCAATTATTTTGTTATTTGCTTCAGGCTTGGAAACTGATTTAAGTCTCTTTTTACGCTATTCAGTATCAGGTGGTATAATTGGTTTATTTGGAGTAGTTTTTTCATTTTTACTTGGAGATATAGCGGGTATGTTTATGCTTCATACTAATTTTATGGACGTTCGCTGTCTGTTTTTAGGTATCATGTCAACCGCGACCTCCGTAGGAATTACTGCTCGAATATTATCTGACAAAAAAAAGATGGATTCTCCTGAAGGCGTTACCATTCTGGCTGCAGCAGTTTTTGATGATGTATTAGGTATTATTCTTTTAGCCGTTGTTTTAGGTATTGTTTCTGTAATGAATTCTGGTTCTGGTAGTATTGATGCAGGTTCTATAGGCTTAATTGCAGCTCGTGCCTTTGGTATTTGGTTAGGCTTTACGGCTCTTGGTCTTATCTTTGCAAAAAAAATTGCTAGTTTCTTAAAAATATTTAAGAGCTCCTTTGATTTTTCAATTTGCGCATTGGGAATTGCTCTTATTTTAGCAGGAGTATTTGAAAAGCAAGGTTTGGCTATGATTATTGGTGCTTATATTACTGGATTATCTCTTTCTGGTACTGATATTGCAGCTGTAATTCAAGAACGTATACACGGTTTGTATGAATTTTTTGTTCCTCTCTTTTTTGCTGTTATGGGAATGATGGTAAATGTAAGCGAACTCATGAATAGAGAAGTGTTAATTTTTGGTGCAATTTACACAGTGTTGGCGGTTCTTGCAAAAGTTGTGGGATGTGCAACCCCTGCCTTAACATTAGGCTTTAACCTGAAAGGGGCTTTGCGTATTGGTTGTGGAATGATTCCTCGTGGAGAAGTTGCCTTAATCATTGCTGGTATTGGTATTACCGCTGGTATTTTGGATGATAAATTGTTTGGTGTCGTTATTATGATGACATTAATTACTACTCTTGTTGCACCTCCTTTATTAAATTTTGTGTTAGGAATCCCCGGTCGAGGAACTCGAAAAGAGACCAGAACATCGGATACGGTATCCTTTAATTGGGATTTTGGGACTGATGAAATTGCAGATCTTGTTATTGATATTCTCCTTAAGGATTTAAAACAGGAAGGATTTTATGTTCAGATGATGAACATTGACGATGGCATTTCTCAAGCTCGAAAAGGAGATGTTGTTCTTTCTATTACAGAAGAAGAATCTAATGTTACTATTGAAACTGCTGCCGAAGATATGGGTTTTGTAAAAACTTCAATTTATGAAGTAATGCTTAAATTAAATGATAGCGTTCAAGAACTAAAAGAAAATATCAATCCTCTAGATTTACAAAAAGAAATAAATTCCTCTGATAGCCGTTTTGATTCTAGTTTATTACAACGTATTAGCGAAAAAACTATAAAAGTTGATCTTAAGGGTGAAACGAAAGAAGAAGTTATGAATGAGTTGGTTAGTATTCTTGCTAACAGTGGCTTTGTACAAGATTGGGAATTAGTATTAAATGATGTTAAAAACCGAGAAAGAGTAATGAGCACTGGAATGGAAAGAGGTATTGCCTTACCTCATGCAAAAAGTGATGGTGTAACTTCTATGTGTGTTGCCATTGGTATAAAAAAATCTGGTGTTAATTATGGTTCTTTTGATGGACAACCCTCAAAACTTTTTATACTGGTTGTTTCTCCTAAAAAGGCTTCTGCTCCCCATTTGCAAGTATTGTCTGCAGTTGGTGGCTTATTACATGAACAAGAGTCTGTAAACAAGCTCGTTGAAGCAGAGTCTGCAACAGAATTAATGAGTATTTTAAGAGAACTTTCAAAGAAAAAATAGAAAAGAGATTTAAACTTTAGGCTGCAATATTGAACAGCACTCCTGCTTGGGGTGTTGTTCCGCCGCCTAAAGCATAAGGATTTCCTTGTGCAAGGTTCAAAGAATCTTTAATTTGGCTTTGATAATTTTTTATTAAAGCATCTACTTGATCATCTGTTAGAGCAGTTTTCTCTGATGGTATTTCAGGTTTTTGCTTCATATCAATTAAACGATCTATAAGGGCATTTAATATACTTACCTTGGTAATTGTTACCCCTTTTTGATTTCCAGAGATAGCAATTCCAGAGACATGTTCAAATTGAGAATAGATTACGAGGCCAGGACTTACAGGAACATATATTTTGCTTCTGATAGTTCCACTACTAACAAGATTTGTGTAATTATCTGGTGTTAAAGTGCCAATTCCGGTAATCATTTCTATCCTCCAACTATAGTATCGGAAAAGTATTACCGGAATTAAGTAAAATTTAGTTATTTAGAAGAATTGTTTTCGCCATTCTGTAATTAGATATTCCAAAGAAGCATTATTGGTTTCAGTGTTTGTATTTGTAGCTTCCAATAAGTATGGATAAACAATTCGTTCTCTAATGCTTTCCCATTTTGTAGGCAGAATATTCGGGGTTGTTATGTATTCTGCAACAGGAAGATTTCCCATAAGCAATGGATAGAATAGGGGAAATACCCGCTCATTCACGCCACGAATAGTGGAAAAACCTCCAGAAATACCAAAGGTTTTACTATAGAAATTTAATTGATTTACCCATTCAAGTAATTCTTTTTGATTAGCTTCATTTAAAAACCAAATAAGAAATAATTCTGCAGCGGGAATGTTCTTTGATTTTTTGAAAATTCCCATTGAAATAATATCGTCTTCAATAGGAATGTGTAAATCTTCGTGAAGCCACCTAAAATCAATACCTTGTAACATTTCTGGAGCAATCATAAACAATTCATTACTTGTGGTATAAGAAAAAAGACATTTTTTAGAGGGAATCCACTTTTCTACGGGAGTATAGAGGTACTTAAATTTAAAATCTTCTTCTGCGGAAGAGGAATTATTTGTAGTTATCGTCCAATTTCTCAAATATTCTACTGTGCTATCTAAGGTGGTTTTGTCCCACGAAAATACATCATTACTCTCTGCAAAATTCGCACCCTTCATTTTTGCAACATGATATAGAAAATCAGAATCCCATCGTGGAGCAAATCCCATAGAAGTAAAAATACCACTTGTATTGACTACGTTAAAAGATTTTGCCACATCTCTAATAGTATCAGGGTTAATTAAGTAATCATCTGGTATTTGATCCTGGTAATCTGTAGAAAACATAATTACAGGAAGATTAAAGCTTACCGGTAATAAATATTGTTTGCCAGAAATATTTCCTAATGCTAGTAATTGGGGGTAAAAAATAGAGGGATTAATATGTTGATCCGTAAAAAGATAATCTACGGGAGTAAAATAACGCCTGATGCGTTCATTTTTTAACCAAGGTCCAATAACAATATCAGGAGAAGGCTCATCGGAGGCTGGTGGTAACGATTCTGCAGGGCTAGTTTTATATACAACGGTAGCTTTTACCTTATCTTGACTTGCATTAAATAATTCAACATAGGTAGCAAATTCGACTTGATTAGTCCAGATTACAATAGGTTTTTCGTAAGTTATTGAACAGGATGCTAGCAGCAATCCAGACAAAAGAAGATAGGCTGCCAGAATCGCTGTTAGTACTAGTTTTTTTTTATACACGCACCAATTCCTCGGCTGCAGTGTACACCGCAGAATAAACCCCGTCAATAAGGTTTTCATCTAGGCTGGAAAAAGCAACACGCAAGGTTTCATTATCTATTGCAATTGTTCCAATTTCATATTCATGGAGTAATTTCTGTCGTAATGTCTCGGCACTTACGGTTTTGCAGTGAAAACTCATAAAGTAACCAGAGTTAAATGGTAGTGCTTCTAATACAGGATGATCTTTTTTTGTATCAACAAAGCTACGAACTTTTTTGTAACGATTTTCTAACATTTTTCGGAGTGCAATTTTTTCTTCTTCAATTTTTGGGTTTTGTAATGCCTTAATCATAATTGATTGAGAAGGAGAAGCTGCACAAGAAACAGAGGAACGAATTGCTCCCATAAGTTTTTTTATCAAAGCCTCGTAATGTTCTTCTTCTAATCCCTTTCCTGCAAAAGTTAAAAAACCTGCTCGAAATCCCCATACAAAATCTTCTTTTGTAGGACCATCGATTTTAAAAGCTATAACTCTTTCATGAATATCAGCTAAATACGCAAATAAACTTTGCTTTTCAATATTTTCTTCGTAATTTAATCCAAAATATGCATCATCACACCAAACCATAACATGGGCGCCATTTTCAGCGGTTTCTTTAATAATTTGACAAATTTCTTTTGCTTCCTCTGAGGTAGGTGAATAGCCAGAAGGATTTTGGGGAAAGTTTAATAACACACGAACTTTTCCTTTTTTACCTTCTTCCTTCATTACCGCTCTAAAAGATGCAATATTAAAACCACCATCAGCAAACATAGGAAATTGTTGTAATTCCGCATTACGGCGAGCATTAACAACAAGTGCATAATTATCCCAAGAAGGATCTGCTGCCAATAAGGTATCATCTTCGCCTAAGAATAAATCACAAAGATAAGAAATACCTGCCGTTAAACCTGGTACAACCACTGGTAAAGAAAATTTCTTTTCTTTGAGTGAAGGATTTTTTAAAACTAATTTTTCCTTCCAAAGTTCTCTCAGTTCTGGAAATCCTGCAGTAGGAGCATAAGAAACAGCTTCTGAAGTTGTTAAACCTGGTAATTGTTCCTGAATAGTAGGAAGCATAACGGGTTTTCCATTTGCAACGGTAACTCCAATAGTTGCATTTGCTTTCTTTCCAAATTTTTTTGCTTCTGCACTCTGTGCAATAATTCCCTTAGGAAAATACAGTCTCTTTCCAATATCAGAAAGGAGGTATCCTATGCTGGTAGACCCTAGAACAGCGTTCAATTCTTGTGCTAATGCGTGTATCATGATATGGTATACTACAGTAAAAGGCCGTTTTGGGTCAATGGAAAACCTGTATAAATATGCACGAATATTCGAGAAAAGTGTAATTTCATACGGTTTTATAGCAAAATAGTTATCTGGAGTATTTATAAATGGTGTTAAAAGCAATAGATCAAGAGTCTTTGGATTGGTGTACAGACTTAATATCAAAATGTCGTTTAGAAGTTAGTAAGAGGGTTGTAGGACAAGTACCAGTAGTTGATGGAATAATTACCGCTCTTATTTGTGGTGGCCATGTCCTTTTGGAAGGTGTACCTGGCTTAGCAAAAACCCTAGCAATTAAAACCGTTTCTGATATTTCTGGGTTAGATTACAAACGAATACAGTTTACTCCAGATTTGCTTCCTGCTGATGTTTCGGGAACCTTAATTTATGAACAAGGAAAAGGCTCTTTTTCTGTTCGTAAAGGACCTGTTTTTACCAATTTTCTATTAGCCGATGAAATAAACCGCGCTCCTGCAAAAGTACAATCCGCTTTACTGGAAGCTATGGCAGAACATCAAGTGACTATTGGTGATACAACCTATCCATTACCAGAACCCTTTTTTGTATTAGCAACCCAAAACCCAATTGAACAAGAAGGTACCTATAATTTGCCAGAAGCAGAATTGGATCGTTTTTTATTAAAAATAACAGTACCTTATCCAGAACCTAGAGAAGAAATGGAAATTGTAAAAGCCGGCGGTTCTATTGAACATCAAAAAGTAAATCAAATTCTGTCTGCTGCAGATTTGAAAAGATGTAGAGAATTGCTTAATCAAGTAAATTTAGATAATAAAATCGTGGAATATATTGTATCTTTGGTAAACGTTACTCGTCCTAGTAAAGTACAAAAAAACGATAAAAAAAATATGGCTCATAATTCTATTAACCATGGTTCTGACATCTTGCGATACATTTCTTTTGGGGCATCTCCTCGTGGTAGTTTAGCATTGGCTCAATGTGCCAAAGCAACTGCTTTATTTGCAGGCCGTTCCTTTGTGTTACCAGAAGATGTAAAAAAAGTAGTACCAATGGTATTACGGCACCGTCTTGTTCTTTCCTATGAAGCAGCTGCGGATGGAGTAACAACGGATTCTCTTATTCAGAAAATTCTTGATTTAATGCCGGTACCCTAATGGATATTCAATATCTTTCTAGTAAAGCCTCCGCCTTACATTTAGCAACACATTCCATTGCTCACGGTATGCGTTCTGGATCTTTTCGTTCAATGTATTCAGGGCGAGGATTTGAATTTGCCGGGGTAAGAGACTATTTACAAGGGGATGATGTACGTACCATTGACTGGAATGTTACAGCCCGTATGGGCCGTCCTTATATAAAACTGTACAATGAAGAAAGAGAACTTATCATTTTTATTATATTAGATGCCTCTCTTTCAATGAAAAACTCTGGTTTTTCTAAGGGGCCATCTCCTTTTCAAGTGGGAACCGAATTAGCCACTCTTTTATACTTGGCTGGGTTACAAAATAATAGTCCCTTAGGGGGTGTTTTTTTTGATGGAATAATTCGTTATTCTTCAGTTCCTCATACGGGAAAAAATCAGTGTATGTATTTAATTTCTCAATTGGAAGCTTTATCACAGCAAGATAATCAGGGAACAGCACTTCCTGGAGCTATTCGTGGAGCCTCAAAAATATTAAAAAACAGATCCTTGGTAGCAATTATTTCTGATTTTAAATGCGGGGGATACGAAGACGAATTAGCTCGATTAGGGCAAAAACATGATGTGGTAGCTTTTAGAATTACCGACCCCATGGAGAGCAATTTACCCGCTATAGGAACCCTCAGTTTTGTGGATCCAGAAACCCAAAAAAAACAACGGTTTTCCACTTCTTCTTCTCGGTTTCAAAAAGAATGGAAAGAATATAACAAAAATCATATAGAACGATGGCAACAAACTTGTTCAAGACGAGGAGTAACGCCAGTAGTGATTGGTACTGATCAAGACTATATTCAAGAGCTAATTCGGTTTTTTTCAATAAAAGAAGGCGGACGATAATGAAAAAAAAGAGTGTGATACCTTTTTTAGTATTGTTTGTAACCTGCCTTTCTTTTGCAGTAGAAATTAAGACTTCCGTCCTTATGTCTCCTGTTGAAGCCTTTGTTGGTGACGAAATTATACTCAATTGTACTTTTAGTTCTTCTGTAGAAATTCCTCTTATTCAAGAAGAATATATCTTCAATACCACCTTTTTATCAGATATTAGTAATGATTCTTTGTCTGTAACAAAGGCAGTTTTAAGTAAAAAAGACTTGAATTATCAGTTACAGTTACAGTGCATTCCTTGGAAATCCGGACCTATTACCATTGAGGCTTTTTCATTATCTCCCTACATAGAAAACCTTTCTCAGCCTGTTGTTTTAAAGATACCTTTTTTTGAAATTCAATCAGTAATAGCAAAAACAGGAAAAAATCAAATGCAAAAAAGCAAGGCTCCTGTAGTAATTCCTGGTACAACGTGGATTGTATACGGAATTGTAATTCTTGCCTTCCTGTTGGTAGCAGGATTAATCATTGTGATTGTAAAACTAGAATCAGTAACAGGTTTTTTTGCCCTTATTTCCCGAAGATTCAGCTTATCAAAGATGTACAGAAAACTTGATAAAGGCTTATTACACCTAGAGCAAAATAAGGATCAGATTACCGATATGGAATTTGCTACCAATTTAGTTTTGTTAGCAAGAACCTATCTTTCTCTTCGTTTTTCTCCCCAATTTAATAAAGTAACTTCTGTAGAATTATTTCCCTTTTTCGATGAATTAACAGGGAATACAACTTCTGATACTGCGAAATACAATATTGAACAGTTGTCTGTTTTATTTGTCCGATGTGATTTTCTCCGTTTTGCAGGAGATGCCGCTAATAAGGCCCCTTTAACCAGTGAAGAAAAGGAAACCCTGATACAAAAAGTAAGAAATATCTGTAAATACTTTGAAAAAGAGGAGGAAGAAAATGAGACTGAGTAATCCTGCCGCCTTACTTTTATTATTTGCAATTCCTCTTTTTTTCTTACTACGAAAACAAGGAATCTTTCAAAAAAAATCCTTCCTTTTGTCATTTTCTGATTGGAATGGACTCTCTTTTTCTTGGAAAAATTCATTAGTATCTGTAGCACGCATTCTTTCTACGATTTCGTGTATTTGCGGATATATTTTTATCGTTGTAGCACTAAGTGGTCCAGTAACCACAAAGCAAGAAAAAATCTTTACCTCTCGGGGAGCAGAAATCTTATTTGTGTTAGACACCAGCCCCTCTATGGGAGCCTTAGATATTGCATCAAGTAATAGACTTGATGCGGCAAAAGTGGCTATTTCCACCATGGTAAAATCATTACCAGGGGCTTCTTTTGGGCTAGTAGGAATCGGTTCTGAATCAGCTTTATTGGTGCCTCCCACAATGGATCATCAGACTTTTTTATCCCGGCTAACACAGTTGAAAATTGGGGAAATGGGAGACGGAACGGCCTTAGGAACTGGAATTAGTACAGGAGTTTATCATTTGGATTCCACCAAATCTCAATCAAAAAATATTGTACTAATTACAGATGGAGAAAACAATGCAGGCACTATTCATCCAAAAACATCTGTGCAATTAGCTTTTGAAAAAGGAATTTCCCTCTATATTTTAGGAATAGGAACAAAGGGATCTGTACCTATTGAATACACAGATGTAAATACAGGAAAGGTATATTCTGGATATTTTGAATCAGATTTTAATTCTCAAGTTTTACGAGATTTAGCTCAGATTGGAAATGGATACTATTATGAAATAGATTCCTTACCTAATTTAATTTCTGCCTTAGAAAGAATAAGTTCTGAAAAAAATGTGTATCAAGCTTATCAATTAAAAGTTACCTCCCAATATTGGTACGATGAGTTTTTATGGGCCGCTTTAGCCTGTATTGCTCTTACATGGATATTGAGACGGTTGTATTTACAGGAGATACTATGAGCTCCCTATTTGAACATCCCCTATACTTATTATTTATTTTTCTCCTTCTTCCAGCAGTAGCTTTTTTTCTAGTAAAGATAAAAAAACTAGGCATTGGTAAAAGTTTTGGTATATATAGCCGTACTATTTGTTGGAGTTTAGCTTTTATTTCTGCAGTTATTGCAATAGCTGGTCCCTCTTGGGGAACCGCCTCTATACCTGTTCAAAAAAGTGGATCTTCTGCCTGTTTTGTTTTTGACATATCCAACAGTATGCTTGCACCAGATATTCCAGGAGATATTGCTTCTAATCGATTGGAAGCAATGAAAAAAATAGCATCTGCTTTAGTTGACGCTATACCAACCACCTCCATTGGTGTTGTATTGAATAAGGGGAATGGGGTTTTAGCTATTCCTCTTACCGAAGATCATTACAGCATTCAAAATCTTATAGATTCCCTTTCTGTACACTTACTTTCTGCGCCAGGCTCTGGTTTAGGACAGGGAATAGAGGCTGCGATTCATGCTTTTCCCTCTCAATCTGCACGAAAAGCTCATATTATCCTTTTTACAGATGGGGATGAAACTGATAATTCTTTAGCCCGTACTTGCAAAGAGGCTGCTTCTTATGGAATAAAAATTACAATCATCGGATTTGGAACTGAAAAAGGAAGTGAAATTATTGCAGGTGATGGTAAAACAAAGGTTACCACCGTACAGCAAAAAAAATATTTAGAGAAAATTGCACAGGATGTGGATGGTTTGTACGTAGATGCCCTTACCGTAGGCTCCATGACTCGGGTACTTCAAGCCTTAGAAACTGATAAACAAGATTTAGTGAATACTGGCTACGAAATAAAAAGTGTACCCAGACAAAACTTGTTTTTAATTATTTCAATATCACTTTTTATTTTAGGATTTATTTTCTCAGAATTGAAAATCTTTTCACGTCTTTCCTGCTTTTTTCTTTGTTTTATCTGTATGGGTTGTTCTGAAAATTTTGAAAGTGGAGTAAGTGTTTTCAAAGGTACTTTTCAATGGTATCGCCAAGAGTATGAAAAAGCCACAGCACAGTTTTTACAGGCTACAGAATTAGCACAAGAACAGAATAATTCACTTATGTTACAATATGGCCTATATGGATTGGGAGCAACCTATTTGATGCAAAATGAAGTAGAGGCTGCTCTGTCCAAATTACAAGAAATAGATCCTGATGCTCCCAAAGAAATTCAATTTGCTACTTGGTATAATGGGGGAATTATCGCTCACAGACAGGGCAATTATGAAGAAGCCGCTCAATGTTTTAAGAAAGCTCTCCTTATTGATAGTACAAATTTAGAGGCAAAAATTAACTTGGAAATATGCCTTCAAAGTGCAAATGTATCTGCAAATCAAGGGGAGCAGGAAATGATTCCAGTGAATGAATCTAGTGGAGATTCCGCCCTGGGAGACGCTATTTTTTCTGTATTAAAAGAAAAGGAACAACAACGATGGAAAAATCAAGTTTCAG
>CALNCH010000258.1 GCA_937875245.1 uncultured Spirochaetaceae bacterium | reverse complement strand
TAGAAAAAAATACCGGAGTGATAGTATCAGCTTTGGCTCCCCTTTGGCAATATGTTGCTCTTTCTGAAATGGGATATAATCCAATTGTTATAGATGTTTCTTCTGACACGGGTATGGTTTTTACTGAAACAATACAAAAAGGCATTGAAAAGGGTGGAAGAGTATTAGTTTTATCTGAGACTATGGGACAAATCCCTGAAATAGAAGCCATTCTTGAGTTGGGAATTCCTGTCATTGAAGATATATCTCAGAATACAGGGGCTACTTTAAATAATAAATGGCTTGGTACCTTTGGTGTTTTTTCAATTTTAGGCTTAGAATCTCATGATATTATTACAGCTGGTGGTGGTGCTATTCTTATTGCACCTCAAAATAGAGATTGGTCAGTTTTACGAAAAATTGTTGAAACAGTGCCTCTTACCGATATTTTACCAGACATAAATTCTGCATTGGCTTATATTCAATTTAAAGAAAGTAATAGAAACGAAATTGTAAAGAAAGAAGTATATGAAGTGTATTTACGTTCTTTATTACAAGGACGACATAAAACTTTTAAAATGCCCCCAGAAAACGGGGTTCCAGTTGTGTATTCATTTCCTGTTTTACTTTCTAGTGGATTTAAAGATGTTAAGCAATATGCTTTAAAAAAAGATATTGAGATAGACCTGGCTTTTGAAAATTCTATTGTTAGTAAAATGCCTGAAAAATGTGAAAATTGTTTAAATGCAAATTCTCTTTACCTGCGTTGTGCAATTTTTCCTTTGTATCCAATGTTAGGATCTGTAAAATCAGGGAAAATAGCAAAAGTATTAGCAACGCTACCATAAGTATTTAACCATGGACAAGTGTCTTATTATTGCTAATACATATAAAAATGAGTCTCTACAATTAGCAGATGAAATAAAAAACTTTCTAAAAGAAAGAAATATAAAATCCATTATTTTACCTTATTCCGGTAATACATCAGTTACAGATATGGAAAACGTATCCTTTGCCATAAGTTTAGGGGGAGATGGTACGGTATTATTTGCCGCAAGACTGTGTGCCCCTCATAAAATACCGGTATTTGCTATAAATCTTGGTGAATTTGGTTTTATTGCAGGCATACAACCTCATGAATGGAAAAATCGTTTGAATAATTTTTTGAACAATACAGAGCATATAGACTATAGAAATTTAGTAAGTGCTACGGTATTTAGAAATAATAAAAAAATATTCACTTCTTCTGCTTTAAATGATGTTGTAATCTCTGCAAAAGGTTCTGCTCGACTAGTATCTTTAGATATACAATCTTCTGGAATTCCTTTTGGAAAGTTTAAGGCAGATGGAATTATTATTGCTACTCCTACGGGCTCAACTGCGTATTCTGCAGCTGCAGGGGGTCCAATTGTGGATCCTTCGCTTGATGCTTTAATATTAAATCCAATTTCTCCTTTTTCTCTTTCAAATCGACCTTTGGTAATGCCATCAACAATGGTCATCGAAATTACGCTATTACCATCTCGTTGTGAAGAAGTAATTTTAGCTTGTGATGGGCAAGTACTAGTAGATTTACAAGAAGGTGATGTGATAAAAATAGGAAAATCAGAAGATACAGTTATGCTGGTTGGTTGTAATTCACATTTGTTTTATAGTGCATTACGGTCAAAACTTAATTGGTCTGGAGGACCTCATGCTTGATTCAATACAAATATCAGATTTTGCCTTAATAGATTCTGCTTACTTGGATTTTAATAAAGGTTTTACCGTATTTTCAGGAGAAACAGGGGCTGGAAAATCCATATTAATTGGTGCTGTTTCCTTTTTACTAGGGGGAAAGGGCGGGAGTGAGTTAATAAGAGAAGGGACAAGTGAAGCGAAAGTAAGTGGAACCCTATCTTTTAATGAACATAATTCTCCGGTAATTCAATGGTTGGAAGAGCATGGCATTGAAGCCGAAGAAAATACCATATTGTTGCGGCGTTCAATAAAACAAACAGGAAAGTCTTCTGCCTGGATTCAAGACACTCCAGTGACTCGAAATGAGCTTGCTGATTTTACTCAGTGGTTTATTGATATACATGGTCAACATGAGCATCAATCTTTGTTAAAAGTTCCTGAACATCGTCGTTTTTTGGATTCTTTTGCAGGTATTAATGATGAAGTTGGAACTTTTACCGCTTTATATGCAGATTTAGTAGAGAAACGAAAATACCTGCATCAACTGCAGATGTCTGATACAGAGCGTTCAAATAAAATTGATTTATTATCTTATGCTATTGAAGAAATTGAAAGTGCACAGTTGGAATCAGGGGAAGATACAGAATTAGAAATAGAAGAAAAAAAACTTTCACAATATGAAAAATTATATCAAAGTGTTGAAAATATATCTGAACTTTTTTCAGGGGATGAATTTAATACACTTAGTGTATTAAAGAAAATAAATACCTCTGTTTATTCGATTTCTGAGATGGATACTACGTTAAATTCCTTAGCAAAAAGAATGGAAAATGTTTTTTATGAAGTGGAAGATATATCTTCAGAAATAAAAT
>CALNCH010000257.1 GCA_937875245.1 uncultured Spirochaetaceae bacterium | reverse complement strand
AAAGGCCGATCGACCAGCCTCTGCGATCGAGCTTGAAGAAATTCAAGACATTGTTGAAACAGTACTAATCGAAGAACATGCTGTGGCTGTTGCAAAAGCCTATATTTTATACCGAGCAAAACATGAAGCTATTCGAGATGCAAAAAGTCTTATGTTGGATATTAATGCCACAATGGACGGCTATTTAAGCCAATCCGATTGGCGGGTAAATGAAAATGCTAATGTAAATTTTTCTTTAGGTGGTTTAATACTTCATAACTCAGGCACCATAACTGCGAATTATTGGCTAAAAAATATTTATTCTCAAGAAATAGCAGAGGCCCACAAAACAGCGGCTTTTCATATTCATGACTTGTCCATGTTTTCTGGGTACTGTGCAGGATGGTCATTGAGACAACTTATTGCAGAAGGATTAGGAGGTGTACCAGACAAAATCACTTCAACGCCTGCAAAACATTTATCAACTTTAATTCAGCAGCTTCCCATTTATCTACACTTTGCAACCAAATGGTTAATTTCTTAGGAATTATGCAAAATGAATGGGCAGGAGCACAAGCCTTTAGTTCTTTCGATACTTACTTAGCACCCTTTGTAAAACAAGACAATTTAACAGAAAAAGAAGTTAAACAATGTCTTCAAAGTTTTATTTACGGAGTTAATACACCAAGTCGCTGGGGTTCACAAGCACCTTTTACTAACATAACCTTAGACTGGACTGTTCCAGAAGATATGAAAAATAAAAAAGCTTTGGCAGGGGGTGTTGAATTAGACTTTACCTATGGGGACTGCCAAAAAGAAATGGATCTTATTAATAAGATATTTATTCAATTAATGACTTCTGGAGATGCAGCAGGTAGAGGATTCGCCTATCCTATCCCAACATATAACATAACAAAAGATTTCAATTGGGAAAGTGAAAATGCTAAATTGCTCTTTGAAATGACAGCTCAATATGGAACACCTTATTTCCAAAACTTTGTAAACTCTGATTTGAATCCAAGTGATGTACGCTCTATGTGTTGTCGTCTTCAATTAGACAAACGTGAATTACGAAAACGAGGAGGAGGCCTTTTTGGCTCTGATGAGTTTACCGGTTCCTTAGGTGTTGTTACCATAAACTTACCCCAAATAGGATACCTTGCAAAAACAGAACAACAATTTTTTGCACGTCTCGCTTACTTAATGGATTTAGCAAAAGAAAGCCTGAGTACAAAACGCAAAGTAATACAAAAATTACTTGATGGTGGTTTGTTTCCTTATACTCGTCGTTATTTAACAAAACTCGATAATCACTTTAACACCATTGGTTTATGTGGAATGAATGAATGTTGTCTAAACTTTTTGGGTGTTACTATTGTTCATCCAAAAGGAAAAGAATTTGCTGAAAAAGTTTTAACTTATATGAGACAACGTTTAGCAGATTATCAGGAAGAAACTGGGGAATTATTTAACCTTGAAGCAACACCTGCAGAAAGTACTTCTTATCGTCTTGCTCGTCATGATGTAAAACAATTTCCAGATATAATTACTTCGGGAGAAAGAGATCCTTATTACACAAACTCAAGTCAATTGCCTGTAGATTATACTAGCGATATTTTTGAAGCCTTAGATCATCAAGAATCTTTGCAAACAAAATATACAGGAGGGACTGTTTTCCATACCTTTATGGGGGAAGCAATTAAAGACTGGCATGCTTGTAGAGATTTAGTAAAAACTATTACAGCACAATACCGTATTCCCTATGTAACCATATCACCAACATATTCCATATGTCGTATACATGGATATTTAAGTGGAGAAGTATTTGAGTGTCCTAAATGCAAGGCAGAAGCTGAAGCTGAATTAAAACTTAAAATAGCCCAATTAGAAGCAGAAAAAGCCTTTTTATCAGAGGAAGAATAGAAAACAAAGACAAATGCATATATAATTAATGGTGGGAGGATCATTTATTATGATAACAGAAAAGAAAACATTACAAGAAGTTGAGACAGAAATTGCTCTTGCAAAAGAAGCTCTTTCTCATGTACGTGGCAGTGAGACCGAAGTGTATGCACGTATTGTAGGTTATTACCGTTCCGTTCGAAACTGGAATAAAGGCAAGAAAGATGAATACAATCATAGAAAACAATTTGTAATTGACTCAGGAATTGAAAAAATTGCAGACCCCCTTCTTTCTCCTAAGGAAGAAAAAGTTTTTAATACCCTTGAGCCAGATTTATTTGGGATGGTTTCTGCAACAATTAACCCCTACACTTTTTCTTCATTAAAAGATATACATTATCATTTTTTCGCTAGAAAAACCTGTCCAAATTGTCCCCCAGTAAAAGAATACTTAATAGAATCTGATTTAGAAGGTTCTTTGATTGATGTGGATACAAAGGAAGGATTAGCTGAAGCTGCCAAGAAAGGCGTTTTTGCCGCTCCTACTGTAATCATCTATAACAAGGCCAACGTAGAAATAGGGAGAGCACATTCAGTTGAAGAATTAGCATCTCTTTTACAACCTGCTGCCCATATTGCATGATCTCAGGCTTCTTAATAAAGACAACCTTGGTTGATTATCCTGGAAAAATTGCATCAAGCTACTTTATTTCTGGATGCAACCTTCGTTGTCCATACTGTTATAATGGTGAATTAATCAATCAGACAACAAAAGACACAAAAGAAATGGTAGCTTTTGAAAGTGTATATGAACACCTAGAAAAACGTAAAAATGTGCTAAAGGGTTTTGTTATATCAGGAGGAGAACCGCTCCTCCATCCTGAATTACCTGAGATTATAAGAAAAGTGAAGAAACTGGGATATCTGGTGAAACTTGATACTAACGGTTGTCAAAGTGAAGCCTTAAAAAAATTATTTCAGGAATCGGATACAAGACCAGATTTCCTTGCAATAGACATAAAAACTTCTCCAGATAAATACCATTTATTAGGAATAGATTCTATTTTTGCTCTTAATCAACTACAAGAAAGTATAAAGATTATATCTACCCTGCCTTCTAATCAAAGAGAATATCGTACTGTTTTAGTACCACCCCTAGTATCTGAAAAAGAAATTCCTATTATGGCAAAACTATTACCTGATGACGCCAGTTGGATGTTTGCCCAATTTCGTAATGATAACTGTTTAGATTCTACCTATAATCAGATAAAACCCCATACAGATAAAAAAA
>CALNCH010000256.1 GCA_937875245.1 uncultured Spirochaetaceae bacterium | reverse complement strand
CCATGTTCTAGTATCCCCATAGAGAGCCGTTGTACTAAATAGAGCGAAAATCAACAATAACAAACAAGAGCGAGAAACTGAGTTTGATCTAATTTGCAAATAAGCTGATAAAAGTCTTGTTTTCACTGGAAATCCCTCTGGGTATAGTATACTCTAAATTTCGGTTATTTTACGGGATTTGTACAGAGGGTCACCCTTATTTTTCTTTCATTTTTCCTAAATCTACCATTTCACCTCGAACAGTAAATACTACCCACTCGCAAATTGTGGTGATATGGTCTCCTAGTCGTTCTAAATCTTTGCAAATTGAGATATATCGATATAGTTGTTTCATCTCTGCTTCGTTTTGAGGATTCTGTAATAACAAATGAGATATAATATTTTTCTTAAAATGATCTATTTCTGCATCTTTTTTAGCTGTTTTTAAGGCGAGGGCTTCATTATCTTCAATGTAAGCTGTAATGGAATCCCTAATCATCATCGCCCCAGATTTTGCCATGGTTGATATTGGTTCTATAAAATCTTTATAGATTTCTCTATCCCCTTTTACTGTTAGCTTTGCTAAATGGCAGGCATAATCTCCAATTCGTTCCAAATTGGCAAATATCTTTATTGATGTCACAATTTTTCGTAAGTCTTTGGCCACTGGGGATTGAAACAACAGAAGCATGACACTATCTTGCTCTAGTTTTAATTGTAGTTCGTCAATTTTTTTATCTTGTTTTACTAGTTTTTTTGCTTTTAATACATCCCCTTGAAAAAAGGCATCAATACAAGAAAGCAAATATTCTTCTACCATAGTTCCTAAAAATATGGTGTCTTGAAAATACTGTTCTAATTTTTCATCAAATTGTGTTCTCATAAACCCTCCTTTTAATTGGATTTCTTTTTTAACCAAAACGTCCAGAAATATAGGCTTCTGTTTTTGGATTTTTCGGATTATAAAAAACTTGAGAGGTTTTCCCCTGTTCAACTAAATACCCGCACTTATCTTCATTCACCATAAAAAAGCCAGTAAAATCTGATATTCGTGAAGCTTGTTGCATGTTATGGGTTACAATAATGATGGTCAGTCTTTTTTTAAGCTGAAAACAAAGTTCTTCAATATGGCTGGTAGATACAGGATCCAAGGCACTAGTGGGTTCATCCATAAGTAAGACATCAGGATTTACCGCCAAGGTTCGAGCTATGCAAAGGCGCTGTTGCTGACCGCCAGATAATCCTAAGGCACTTTTGTGCAATCGGTCTTTTACTTCGTCCCACAAGGAGGCATCAAGTAAACACTTTTCTACTAAATCATCGGTATCGCTTTTTGATAAACGGGGCTTAAAGGTTCCTGTAGCATGTAATCGTGGTCCATAGGCAATATTATCATAAATACTCATTGGGAAAGGATTTGGTTTTTGAAATACCATTCCTACTTTTTTTCGTAGATCTCGTACTTCCATATCCTGACAGATATCTTGTCCACGATACACAATAGAACCTGTCATACGAGTTCCATCTATAGTGTCATTCATCCGGTTCAAAGTTCTTAAAAAAGTTGATTTTCCACATCCAGATGGTCCAATCAGGGCTGTTATGGTATTTTCTTCTATAGTGATTTCTACATTTTCCAAGGCTTTGTGTTCGCCATAATAAAAATCCATATCTGATACTACAAAACATTCTTTGTTATTCATAACGAAAATGTAGTAGTGTTAAATGGGATTTTGATAAAAATTTGGTTAAAATTTGGTTAAAAAAAAGCTTCAGGAATTATTTCCCGAAGCTTTTTTAAGATATTTTTCCACGATTTACTTTTATTATATGTATGTTCCCTTCATCATCTTCAAAACCACTTATAGACTCCACTTTAATTGTAGTATCTTTTTCACTTTTAACTGGTTTTCGCATAATAAATAAATCTGCTGTAGATAAAGGGGTATCCCATTTTGTTTTTGCAAAGGTCTGTTGCAATTTTTCTTCTGAGTAAGGGGCATCAAAACCAAGTACAATATTTACATAAGAAACAGGTGCTTTTATTTCAGTAACGTAAGGGGCAACTATTTTGTAAATAAGGGAACATACCTCTTCTTCTTCCATACCACAGAATTGTAACTTACCCAAAAGTAAAATGCAAGTTTTAATTTCTTTTGTTCTAGGAAATTACTCGCTAAACTGTCCAATACTTCTAATTTTCTTATTACGATACTTAACTAACACAGATGGATTTCTACTGAGTAAATCTTGTAAATCTCTTACTATGACACTACGAATATTTTCTGCTGTTTCCGAAGGATTTTTATGTGCTCCCCCTTCTGGTTCTGAAATTATTCCATTGGTCATTTTTAAGTTTAAAACATCTTTACTGGTAATCTTCATCATAGCCGCGGCGTCTTTTGCCCTTGTTGAATCACGAAGCAATATAGAAGCACAACCTTCAGGAGAAATGACAGAATAGATTGCATTTTCTAGCATGTAGATTTTGTCCCCTACTCCAATTCCTAATGCACCCCCAGAACCACCTTCTCCAATTACAATACAAATAATGGGAGTTTTTAACTGGCTAAATTCTCTCAAATTTACTGCTATTGCTTCTCCAATTCCTCTTTCTTCAGCCCCTAATCCAGGGTATGCTCCTTGAGTGTCGATAAAGGTGATTATTGGTCGGTGAAATTTTTCTGCTTGTTTGGCTAAACGCAAAGCTTTTCGGTATCCTTCAGGATTTGCCATTCCTCCATTACGATCTATGGTTTCCCTCAAATTTCGCCCTTTCATATTACCAATAACAGTTACCGCAATCCCATCAATAAAACCGATTCCCCCTACCATGGCAGGGTCATCCCCATAATAACGATCCCCATGAAGTTCAATAAAATCATCAATAATCATATTGATATAATCTAGGGTTCTTGGTCTATCGCTATGTCGAGCTAATTCAACTCTCTCCCAAACTTTGGAAGCAGCGGCCTGACTACTTTGCAATTTCTTAGAAATTTTGGCAATTTCGTCGCTAATATCTAGTCCGTTATTTTGAGCCATCTGCTGTAAATTTTCTAATATTTTTTCCTGATCTTGTTCACTCATTGGATGCCTCCTCCGTGAGCTTTAATCATTTGTACCCAAAATGCTTTTTGCTCAGAACGTGGAACAATGGCGTCCACAAAGCCTTTTTTCAATTGAAATTCTGCTCTCTGAAAGCCTTCCGGTAATTGCTGACGAATAGTACCTTCAATTACTCTAGGTCCTGCAAACCCAATAAGTGCTGCAGGTTCAGCACAAATGACATCGCCAAGCATGGCAAAACTAGCTGTAACTCCCCCCGTAGTGGGATCACAAAGCATAACAAAAAAGGGAACTCCAGCTCTGTCTAATTCTGCGGCGGCACTAGAAGTCTTTGCCATTTGCATAAGACTAAAAAGCCCCTCTTGCATTCTTGCTCCACCGGAAGTAGCATAAATAATTACAGGCTTTCTTTCTTCTGTGCCTTTTAACATAAGACGACTAATTTTTTCCCCAACCACGGACCCCATAGAGCCTCCCATGAAAGAAAAGGACATTATGCCTAGTAATACTTTATAGCCTTCCATAGTACATTCTCCGGTAAGAATAGCCTCTTGTAGTGCGGTCTTTGCCTGAGCTTGTTCTATTTTTTCTTGGTATCCATCCATTTCAATGGGGTTATTACTTTGCAATGTTTGATATAATTCTACGAAGGAATCGGGGTCTGCAAGATACCCAACCCGTTCCTGGGCATCCATTCGTAAATGGGTTCCACATTCGGGACAGGTCATTAAATTTTGTTTTAACACCCTTTCTTCATGATTAATTTTACAGTGTGGACATTCCATACTTTCTCCTTAAAACTCCGCGTTAGCGGTTGGGCAGGGATGCCCAAAATCTAGAGTTTGCTTTGCAAACTCTGGAAGTTTTTTTGTACAGGGACGTACAAAAAAACTCCCCCTGCTTATGAATTCCCAAATAATTCGGTATACAGGCTAGTACCAAAATTTCCTGACTGAAACAGCGCTGATTGTAATATTTGTTTTTGCTGATCAATATTAGTAGGAACACCCTGAATTTCCAATTCATTTAATGC
>CALNCH010000255.1 GCA_937875245.1 uncultured Spirochaetaceae bacterium | reverse complement strand
GTTTTCCAATCCGTTATTTTGCAGAACAATATGACATGGATTATACAGCGGCTTTTTCTGGTTGTAGTACCGCCGTTGAAGCCAGTACTGCCACTATTGCACGACTTATCGATACTGCAAAAGAAAAAAATATTCCTTCAATTTTTACTATTGAATTAAGCAATCAAAAAATAGCAAAGGTAATTGCAGAAGCTACAAATACCCAAGTATTAGAATTTCACACCGTACATAATGTTACAAAAAATGATTTTGATAAGGGTGTAACTTGGGTATCACTGATGAAAAAAAATGTTACCCAAATTGAAAAGGGATTAAAATAATGGCATTAATGAGCTGTTCTCAATTATCAGTAACCTATGGCTCTTATTTAGCAGTGGATAATGTCTCTATAGAAATTAACAAAGGAGATTATCTTTGTGTTGTGGGCTCTAACGGTTCTGGTAAAAGCACGTTGGTAAAAGCATTGCTGGGTTTAGTGTCTTCTTCTCAGGGAAGTATAACTGTCAAAGATTGTGGTATAGGATATTTACCCCAACAATCTGTTATACAACGAGATTTCCCTGCCAGTGTTTTAGAAGTGGTAAAATCAGGCTCTGTGGGAAGAAAAAAAATAGGACCTTTTTTTACTAAAGCAGAAATGCAATGTGCTTGGGAACAGATTGAAAAACTCAACCTTACAAAGGTTGCAAAAAAAAGTTTTATGGATTTATCTGGAGGACAGCAACAAAGAGTTTTATTGGCCCGGGCTTTATGTACTGCCAACCAAGCAAAAAACCCGTTGCTAGTGTTAGATGAACCGGTAACAGGACTAGACCCCCTTATTACCGATGAATTGTATAGTATTATTCGGGACTTACATGCTAACCACCAAGTATCTGTGTTAATGGTATCTCATGACATACATCGGGCAGTACAAAACGCCACTCATATTTTGCATATGGATACTTGCTGCCGATTTTATGGTACCGCAGAAGAATATGAAAAAACAGAGTTTTATAAAGAAATGAGTTCTGTGGAAGTTTGCTCCACTCATTGTTGTACCCATTGTGGCCCAAACTGCAATGCAAGCCATGTTTTGATAAAAGGAAAACGGTAATATGATACAACTAATTCAAGACTTATTTTCTTATACCTTTATTGTAAGAGCCGTTGTTGCAGGCAGTTTGGTTGCCATTTGTGCTTCCTTACTAGGTGTAAGCTTAGTTTTAAAACGATACTCTATGATAGGAGATGGCCTTTCTCATGTAGGTTTTGGGGCCCTAGCAATTGCCATGGCTCTTAATTTGTCCCCCTTGGTGGTATCAATTCCAGTAGCCATTATTGCTGCCTTTTTTTTACTAAAACTATCATCAGATTCTAAAGTAAAAGGCGATGCAGCCATTGCCTTGGTTTCTAGCAGTGCCTTAGCCATAGGTATTTTGGTTACCAGTGTAACATCTGGTTTAAATACTGACGTTACTGCCTATATGTTTGGTTCTATCTTATCTATGAGCCAAACCGATGTGTATATCAGTATTGGTCTTTCAGTAGTTGTTTTAAGTTTATACATTCTTTTTTACAATCATATTTTTGCAGTAACTTTTGACGAAACCTTTGCTTCTACCTCAGGAATACATGCAGGTTTTTACAATTCTCTTATTGCGGTTTTAACTGCCCTTACCGTTGTAATTGGCATGCGTTTAATGGGTGCAATGATGATATCCAGCTTAATCATTTTCCCCTCCCTTACTGCAATGCGGGTTTTTAAAACCTATAAACAAGTAATCATTTCATCTGTACTCATTAGTCTAGTCTGCTTTTTTGCAGGTATTATTGCTAGCTTTGCATGGTCTACCCCTGCAGGTGCAAGTATCGTAGTAACAAATTTACTGGTTTTTATTATATTTGGGGTAATAGGAAAAATAAAAGGTTGAACCAATTTCGTGTGCAAGTATCGTAGTAACAAATTTACTGGCCTTTATTGTGTTTGCAATAATAGGAAAAATAAAAGGTTGCTAGCCTTTTTTCCACACCCCTTTTTTGTAAAAATAGAGAGCTAGAATAGCCGCAACCAC
>CALNCH010000254.1 GCA_937875245.1 uncultured Spirochaetaceae bacterium | reverse complement strand
ACACGGATTAAATAACGCTCTTCAAGATTTTGTTGTTCGTTATGATCAGTACCAGGAACCCATAAGGTTGGTTCACCTTTCATACGATGATAACGAACAACAATATCTTGAAGAGCGTTATTTAATCCGTGTCCCATGTGAAGAACACCGGTAACGTTTGGAGGTGGAATAACTACAGTGAAAGGTGTTTTTCCTTTTTTATCAGAACAACAATGGCATTCTGTTTTTTTGACAGGAGAATCAGCATCAGTTGAAGGCTTAAAATATCCTTCTTTTTCCCATTGTTCATACAAAGGATCTTCGAACTCTTTTGGGTTATATGCTTTTTCTAATTCAATGCCTTTCATCTCATACCTCTATCATAGTTATGCAATAATTATTTTTCCAGTTTATCCTTTTTCTACAGCTTATTCAATCGTTTTTTTTATGAGGGTATCTTCTACTTCGTCTATTATTTCATCTGGAGTAGAAGCACCGGCTGTTAAACCTACGGTTTTCAAATGGAAAAAAGAAGAAGGAATTTCATCAGCAGTTTCTATGTGTGCAACAAGTCCCTTACACCACTTTTCAGCATTCATAAAAAGACGTTGTGTATTTGCAGAGTTTTTTCCACCTATTACTAATATTCCTTCTACTTTTGAACAAAGTTCTTCTAAGGCTTTTTGTCTCTCGCTTGTTGCCGGACAAATAGTATTAAAGACTTGTAAATCTGCAATTTTTGTTTTTAACACTGCAGCGATATCTTCATATTCTTGACGACTTATTGTGGTTTGACTGATAAGTATGGCCTTATCAACCGCTGATATGTTTTCTGCATCAGCTACATTTTCTACTACCTGACACTTACTGCCTTTTTCTTCTGCAAATCCGGCAATACCTGTTACTTCCCCATGATTTTTATCACCTGCAATTAACACTTCATAATGCTTTTCTGCAAAATCTGCAGCTCGTTTTTGACTTAATAAAACTCGAGGACAGGTGGCGTCTATTATGATGCAATTTTTTTCTGATAAAGCTTTTTTTACAGCTGGAGGCACTCCATGAGCTCTAACAATTACCACTGGAGGGTTTTCAGAATTTATAGAATCTATGTCCGTTACAGAAAGTTGTAATAACCCTTGATTTGCTAATTGTTCTAAGGCACTCTTATTATGAATTAAGGGACCAAGGGTAAAAACTTGCTTGTGGGGATAGCTTTCCAAAGCTTCTTTAGCTAATTCAACAGCTCGGCGAACACCCATACAATAACCTAAAATATCAGCTCTAACAACTTTGATTTCATTGTTCATGTTGCCAGTATATCAAAAAGTACGTTATAGTAAAACCATGTTACACATTTTACAAACAGGGGATTTGCATATTGGAAAAAGTTTTCATGAAATTTCCCTCATCGAAGACCAAGAGTACGTATTACAACAACTAATTAGTGAATTACAAAAAGAAAAATATGATTTATTTTTAATTACAGGAGACGTTTACGATAGAGCAATTCCAAGTCCAGAAGCAGTAGCCTTATTTGACAAATTTTTATCTCAAATACACCAAGTCTGTCCCCAACTAGAAATTGGTATTATTTCTGGTAACCATGATTCAGGCAGACGACTTTCTTTTGGTGCAACCTTTTTTACCGCAGCACATATTCATATTCAAACTCAAGCTGAAAATATCACTACCCCCCTTCTTATTTATGGTTCAAACCAAGAACCCTATGCTTTGTATCAAATACCTATTTTACAATCTGGTAGTTTTTTCAATGAAGATGGAAGTCCTATAACCAGTCAAAGTGATTTATTATCAGTGGCAACTACACAAATTCAAGAAGCCCATAATAAACTTGAAAAAGAAAAAGGAAAAGAAATACCTTGTCTTATTAATGCCCACTTATTTGTACTAGGAGGCTTAAAAAGCGAGTCTGAACGAGTTTTTCTAGGAAACAGTGAATTAGTATCACCTGACTTATTTTCCTTTGTTACTTACGGAGCTTTTGGACATTTACATAAAATGCAAAAAGTAAGTTCTAAACTCTATTATGCCGGTTCTCCTTTATCCTATTCCTTTGATGAAGCTAATATAAAAAAATATGCCTTAAAAATTGCTATTGCTGATGCTACAAAAGATGTTGTTGTTACTCCCCTTCCCTTAACACCCCTTCATCCAGTTCTCCGTCTAGAAGGGGTGTTAAGGACTTTTTACAAAACACCCCAGATGAAACAACTGCCAATAGTTATATTCAATTTACCTGTACTAACAAATCCATTATAGAAAATCCCTTACTCCAACTAAAAGCAAAATATCCTAACGTACTCTCTCTTATTCAAAAAAGTAGAAAAGGATCTGATGAAAACACAGTATCTCAAGAAAAAAAACGGTTATTACTTAAAAATAAAGAAAGTGATTTAAACTTAGAAAATATTTTCAAAGCTTTTATTACCGATGTGTATTCGCAAAGGGATCTTACACAATGGGAAAGAGAAACAAATACCATTATGCAGGTTGCAAAAGAAGTTGAAAAAGAGGAACAAGAATGAAACCGATTACCCTTGTGCTAGAAAATATTGGACCCTTTGTGGGAAAACATAGCATTGATTTTTCCTCCTTGGAAGAATTCTTTTTAATCTCAGGAAAAACCGGTTCTGGCAAAACCACCATTTTAGACTCCATTACATACGCTCTCTATGGCAAATTAACTGGCGCTCGAAGCAATATGGAAAATACCAACTTACGATCTCATTTTGCTTCTTCTGAAGATGAAAGTTCTATCACCCTCACTTTTAGTGTGAGATCTGTAGTGCATAAAATTATTCGAATTTTACCTTATTGGCATACCACTAAAACGGGAAAAACTACAAAAACAGGAGATAGTTCCAGTTTATTTCAAATTGAAAATACCGAAAAACTAATTTCCAATCAAAAAACAGAAGTAGACGCTTATTTACAAAGTTTAATTGGATTAAGTGTAGACGAATTTACTAAAATAGTTTTATTACCCCAAGGTGAATTTGCTCGTTTTTTACAACAAAGTTCCACTGAAAAAAAACCAACCCTACAAAAATTATTCCCCATCGATGACTATACAAAAATTGCAACAAGAATCAAAGACAAAAAGACTCTTTTAGACAGTAGATATCAAGCTTTAGATACCCAACAAAAAGAATTAGAAATGCGTTTTTCACCAGAAACCTATACAGAACAAGTTACCCTGCTGGAAGAAAAACAGAATACCTTCAAAAAAGACAAGACTACTAATCAAAAAAACTTGGATAAAGCAAAATTAGAAGAGGAAAAATTAAAAGATCAAATTCGCTCCTATACTGAATATCAGTCTATTCAAGAAAAACTGACAGAACACAAAAAACAAGAAAATACTATATTCATCGAAAAAGAACAGCTTAAAAGAGGAAAAGTAGCCGCTCAAATTATACCCTTAATTACTGATTTACGACGTATTGAAAAAGAATTGTCAAATCTCCAACTCACATATGAAAAAGAGACCGCTGAATTTACAGAAGCTAATGAAATAAATAAAAAGTTACAGGATGTAGCCTCTACCTATGACGAAAAACACCGGTTAAAAGAGCAACTGGAAAACCAATGTGAAAATCTAAAAAAAGGGGTGGAAGCAAAACAAAAGTACACAGAAGAAGTAGATAAAACCAAGACTCTTATTATTGCAAAAAATAATACAGAAAAAAAGCTTTATGAAATAAAAACACAACTGGAACCTCTCATACTTTTTACTGAAGAAAATCAAGCTATAGAAAAAAAACTTTTGGAAGCTGAAGCAGACTTACGTGTTTTAGAAAAAACGCTGGAAGAAACCAAGCTTTACCAACAATGGGAAACAGCAAAAAGTCAGTATACCAAGCTAGTAACAGAAGAAAATGAAAAGAGTAAAATAGATATAGATGCTACTTTATTACTAGAGGAATACATAGCCACACGGGAGGCCGAAAAAAAAGAAAATCTTGCTTTTCTATTAGCAGAAAATTTGGCAGAAGAACACGAGTGTCCTGTTTGTGGCTCTCTTCATCACCCTCACTTAGCCCAAAAACCTAGGACAACCTTAGATACCCAAACAAAAATACATACCCAAGAATCTCTTATTAAAACAAATAAAAATGAACTGAATAGTATAACTGCAGAAAAAAACACTGTACTGGGAAAAGTTCAACAATTAGAAGCACAACTTCCAAAAGAAAAACCAGTTAATTCTGAATTAGAAATAGAAGCGAAGCTTGAAAAACAAAAAAGCACTATCGACTCCTTAAAACAGATAGGAAGCAAAAAAGAAAGCTACGAGAAGCAGATTCAAACCTTAACACAACAAAAAGACCCCTTGGAAAAACTCCTGCAAGAGCAAGAAATGTCTATTTCTGTTGCAAATACTACCGTCTCTCATAAAAAAGAAACACTAGAAGCTCTACTGGAAAATAGTGGTATAACAGAAATACAAGCTGATATTGAACTTGCTTATCAGGATAAAATAACGTCTATACAAAAAGTAGAATCAGAAATAAATGCTTATAATAAAAATAAAGAAGAAAACCAAACCACCATTACAAAACTAAAAGAACGACTGGAAAATGGAAAACGCCTCAAAGAGACTGCTGAAAAGGAATTAGAAAAAGCTAATCTAAAACTAGAACAAAGTCTGAAGAATACTTTTTTTAAAACAAAAGAAGAAGTTGAAAAAGACTTTTTAACTCCAGAACTAATTGATGAAAAAGAAAAACAGATACAGAACTGGGAAAATGTTAAAACTCAGTTAGAAAGCAAGGCAGAACAAGTGCAAACTCAATATGAGGGTGATTTATCTCAATTACAAAACCAGCAAATACAAGCAACTAAGAAAATAGATGAATACACAACACTCCTAGATACTCTTGAAAAAGAAATAGAAACACTACAAGTAGCTATACATCAAATACAAGAATATAGAACTCAATATGATACCATCTTGGAAAACAAAGAAAAACTTACTATTGACTTAATAACCTATTCAAACTTACACGAAGCCTTATCTGGGGGAAATCCAAAAAAAATTCCTTTAGATTCATGGATTTTAAGTTCTTATCTTGAAGAAATAACTACCTTTGCCAGTAGCCGGCTAGAAAGAATTTCGGATCAACGGTATACCCTAGGATTAAAAGAGGATACATCCTTAGGAAGAGGAAACAAAGGCTTAGATTTAGAAATATACGATAGTTATACGGGAAAAACCAGACCCTGCAATACCCTTTCTGGGGGAGAAACCTTTATGGCATCAATCAGTTTAGCCTTAGCAATTTCCGATGTTGTCCAATCTCGAAATGGTGGAATACAACTAGACTCCTTGTTTATCGATGAAGGTTTAGGTTCCCTTGATAGAAAAACCTTAGAACA
>CALNCH010000253.1 GCA_937875245.1 uncultured Spirochaetaceae bacterium | reverse complement strand
TTCTGTAGTTTTTGTGTACTGTTGTAAAGAAGGATCCCAGTTATACATTATTTGTATCTGATCTAGTGCGTTAGCGGCCATTGTATCGGAGGTGTAAACCCAGATTGGGTAACTTAACCCAGTAGTTTGTCCCATGGAATATGAATCTGTTCTCCCAATTTGTTGTACAAAAACAGTACCTTCTACTGCTAAATCCAAAATAGTGTTTAGTGTTAACTTTCTAGTACGACTTACTTGTGGTTGATATACTTGCATTATAGATTCATTCTTGTCGTTATACCCTGTTATAACCAGTGCATTTGAATGATCTCCTATTAGATCCATAATTGAAAAAGATAAGGTTCTAGGCTGTTCAACTCCACAATCAAATTCAATATATCGTTCATAAGCACCATAGGCAGGATTATATAGTCCAATAATAATGCGTACAAAACTGGAATCTGTTCTTCTTACTGCAATAATTTGGTCATCATAATTATTAAAATCGAAATCTATGGAATAGGTATTTAAAAGGGTTTCTCCTGGTTGCAAAGGAACAAAAGAGGTCATAGTTGTCTCTTCTGGAGATAATACTTCTTCTGTAATTTGAGGGGTGGAATCGCCTGGAAGAACAGGGGTAACGGTTTTAGAGCGAACTACCACTTCTTCTTGAGCAGGAAACCAGTTTTCTTTTACAAAGAAGAGGCCTAAACAAAGGGCTATGATAATAAAAATGCTAATAGTCAATTTTTTCATATTGGCTACACTATACTTGAAAAAGCTTGCTTCTACAATATATACCCTTGACAATAAAGCCCTTGAATTTTACTATGGAACATTATGACAGCAAACGAGTTACGTTCTAAATACATTGAGTTTTTCAAAAGTAAAAACCATGTGGAAATTTCTGGAAAGTCAGTTATTCCAGAAAATGATCCTACTGTTCTATTTACAACAGCAGGGATGCACCCCCTTGTTCCTTATTTGATGGGAGAACCTCATCCAGCAGGAAATCGTCTAACAGATTATCAAAAATGTATTCGTACTGGGGATATTGATTCTGTTGGGGACACAAGTCATCTTACCTGTTTTGAAATGTTAGGCAACTGGTCTTTAGGTGATTATTTTAAAGATGAATCTATTCGATGGAGTTATGAGTTTTTAACAAACTCAAAATGGCTTGGTATTGATCCTAGTCGTCTTTCAGTTACTGTGTTTGCTGGAGAGGATGGCATTCCTCGAGATGATGTTTCTGCAAACATTTGGAAAGAATTAGGCATTCCATCAGAAAGAATTCACTTTTTACCTCGTGAAGACAACTGGTGGGGACCAGCTGGTGAAACAGGCCCCTGTGGCCCTGATACTGAAATCTTCTATGACACAGGAGATCCTTCAAAACCAGAAGATTTTAAACAAGGTTGTTCAAAAGGACGTTATATAGAAATTTGGAATAACGTTTTTATGCAGTACAACAAAGATACAGAAGGCAATTATAATAAGCTGGAACGTCAGTGTGTTGATACTGGTATGGGTATTGAAAGAACTGTGGCAATGTTACAGGGTAAAAAATCAGTATACGAAACTGAAGTTTTCCAGCCAATGATCAAGAAAGTTGAAGAACTGACAGGTGCTACCTATGGTACTAATTCAGAAAAAGACTGTTCAATCCGTATTATCTGTGATCATATTCGAGCTGCAACATTTATTATTGGAGACCCAAAAGGGGTCCTTCCTTCTAATGTTGGTGCTGGATATGTATTACGCCGATTAATTCGTCGTGCAGTACGTCATGGTAGAAAATTAGGTTTAGATAAAGCTTTCTTAGGTGATATTGCTGAAGTGGTAATTGCTAATTTTGCTATTGCCTATCCAGAATTAGAAGAAAAAAAGGACTTTATTCTTACTGAATTACTCAGAGAAGAAAATAAATTCTTGGAAACTTTGAAAAAAGGTGAAGCAGAATTTGATAAACTCCTTCCTAATTTAATGAGAAATCCACAGAAAGTTATTCCTGGTCGTGTTGCCTTCCGTTTGTATGACACATTTGGATTCCCTATCGAAATTACTCAGGAATTAGCAGCGGAAAAGGGTTTTTCTGTTGATGTTGAAGGATTTAAAGAAGCAGAAAAGAAACATCAAGAATTATCTCGAACTCAAAGTGCTGGTACTTTTAAAGGTGGATTGGCTGATCATTCAGAAATTACTACAAGATACCACACTGCTACCCACTTATTGCAACAAGCCTTAGTTCAGGTTTTAGGTGACCATGTTGGGCAAAAAGGTTCTAATATCACTGCTGAAAGACTACGATTTGACTTTACTCATGGGGCTCCTATGACTAAAGAAGAAATTCAAAAAGTAGAAGATATTGTTAATGAACAAATAACTCGAGATTTACCTGTAACCATGGAAGTAATAGATATTGAAGACGCTCAAAAAGCGGGAGGAATAGCTTTATTTGGTGAAAAATACGAACAAAAAGTCAAAGTATATAGTGTCGGTGACTTTTCAAAAGAAGTTTGTGGTGGTCCCCATGTAGAGCATACAGGTCTTATTGGTAAGTTTAAAATTCAAAAAGAGCAATCTTCCTCAGCTGGAGTTCGTCGAATTCGAGCTGTGCTAGAGTAGCTTTGTAACTAAAATAAAATCTGGTTGTTAGGATATTACAAAATAAACATTGTAACGAGAAGGAAAGGATAATGAAGAAAATAGTAGGAATCTTATGTACCATACTTTGTACTGTAGCAATTGCAACGGCTCAATCTGATTTGCAACCCTTGACAACTGTTAAATTAAATAAAACCGAGTCAATTACATTAAAACAGTTAAAGGCTCGTGTTGAGGTATATCAAAAACAGTCAGGGGGTGCAACTTTCACTGTTGCCCAAAAAAAAGAAATTTTAGATTCCATGATTGATGAAAAATTAGTTGTACAAGCTGCTGCAAAAGCAGGTGTTTCAATTACCGATTCTGATGCTAATGAATATTTCTTAAATTCTATATCATCTCAAGTTGGTCAGGCAGTTACAGAGCAACAATTTACCGCTATTGTAAAAGAGCAGATGAATATGTCTTTGGATGATTTTTTCAAGGCACAAGTAGGAATGTCTTTAGCTGAATATAAGGCTTATCTTAAAAACCAATTGATTGCACAACAATATGTACTTTCACAAAAGCGTTCTATGTTGGAAAACATAGCACCTACAGATGCCGAAGTAAGAGCTTTTTATGAAATGAATAAATCATCATTTGTACAAAATGATATTCTAAAAATATTCTTAGTTGTTGTTCCAAAAAACTCTAATTCAGATGCCGCAAAAACAAAAGCAACTTCTTTGTATAATGATTTGAAAGAAAAAAAAGTAACGGCAAACGAATTAAAAGTAAAAATGGCCGCACCTGATTCTGGTTACCAAGCTGGTGAAATGTATGTAAGCAAAGGTGCAACTGCAGCACAACAATTAGGCATCGATTACAATGCTTTATTAGCTTTATTTGAACGGGAGATTGGTTTTTCTTCAGATCTTAATGAAACAGACACTGATTATCAGTTTTATACTATTCGTGAAAAATATAATGCAAAAATGCTTGCTTTAAGCGATGTGGTACAACCGGATACTACAGTTACTGTATACGAATATATAAAGAATCAACTGGCTCAGCAAAAACAAACAACTGTGTTTGCCCAAGCTGTAGAAGCTGTTACTGCAGAACTTCGTACACCTGAAAATTTCCAGATGGTTAAAACTGGAGAAGCACTTAACAAACTATTAAATTGGTAAAGGAGCCATTGTGGCGCGAAGAAAAAGCAGAGTCATTGCATTCCAAGCATTATATTCTTGGGATGTAGGTGAATTGGACATGGATACACTTTTAGATTTTTCTTGGTTAGATACAAGTCAAAAAGAAAAAATGGGAGAAGAGGGATTAACTTTCTCTCGATTATTAATAAGTGGTACCATTCAAAACATTGAGGAAATTGACGATATGATTAAAAAACATTTAGATAAATGGGATTTTAATCGTCTAAATAAAGTTGATTTAGCAATTTTGCGAATTAGCACCTATCCTTTATTGTTTCAAAAAGATATTCATCCTTCAATTGTTATTGATGAGGCAATAGATATTTCCAAAGAATTTGCCGCTGATGATTCTTACAAGTTTATCAATGCTGTTCTTGATCATATCCGAAAAGCTGTAGCATAAGTTCATGAAATGTAAACAGTGCATTCTGATAATAATAAGTTGTTTGTTATTAGTGGCTTGTTCAAAAAGTAGTCAGGATGCGTCGTTTATAGAAAAAATGGATATTGTAGATGGGTGTATTGCTAGTAAACAATACACCCAAGCTTTTTCCCTTCTAAAAAAAGCTTCCAAAAATGCCTATTCTTCCTTTTATCGGCTGTCAATTGCCCGTAGAGCTTTGCAGTTAGGTCAAATTGATTATGCAGAAGAATGGTTAGCAGAAAGTTTAGAAAAACACCCAAATAATCCTGAAATTCGAGGAGTTTATGCCCATTTACTGATAAGTAAAAAAGAGTATAAAAAAGCAGAAACTATTTCGTTGCCCTTACTGGGAACCCCTTATGGATCCATTTATTCGGAAGCCTTATTAAGACAAGGGACTTCTGATACAAATTGGCTTTCTTCAGATTTTATTCAACCTTATTTAGATTTAGCAAAAACTACCGGAAATCCTGGCTTTTCAAAAAATGCGGCTATTATTTATGCTTTAACTGGCAATTTTGATTCAGCTTTGGAATGTATTCCTGAATCCATCACATTGTACGATAATCCTTATTTTTGGGCCTTGTTAAGTTATGATGCTGGATTGTATAGTGACAGTCTTTTGTACATCTCTATGTGTGAACTGTCTTCAAAGGTGTACTCATTAGCCTCAGATGCTTCCTTGGCAAGTGGAAATATACCATCCGCAAGTCAGTATTGGCAAACCCTTTGTGCTCAATATCCTAACCTTTCTCCAGTACCTTACGTAAATCAAGGTCGTTATGAACTCCTGTCTCAAAATATAATTAAGGGAAGAGATTATCTTGAAAAACTAGTACTGTACTTCCCAACTTATGGACAGGGTTTATCTTTGTTTGGTGAATATGCTCTTCTTTCAATAGAAGAACAAAGGGAAGATTTGTTAACCCAAACAATACGAAGTAAGGGCGTTAAAACATTACAGATGGAATTAGAGGACACCATTCCTCGAATTCAACCTTCCTATGTTCTTACTCTTATGGATACCGCACTAGAAGAGGAAAAAGACCCAAATTTACAAATTGCACAGATGAAATTGCTTTGGAATACTAAGAAAAACTATTCGAATGAACAAAAAATGGTGGATATGTGGAATTTACTAGAAAAAAATGAAATAGAGCCTTTTAGTTATCCCCTTGAACTTGTTCGATATAGTATTTGGTTATTGTTACATAATAACCAAGTAGATATTGCCAGTAGTTTTTTTGAAGAACATATACCAAAAGAAAGTAAAACCTTATGGGATTGGGAAGCAGAAGCCTGTATACTGATTTATCAAGAAAAATACCAAGAAGCTATTTCTGTGTATGAACACATAATCTCTGAAAAAGGATATGCCATTCCTGTTACTGATTTATTTAATCTTGGAACTTTATACGAAAGCAGAGGGGATAAGAGTAAGGCATTTTTACTGTATAAAAATATTGCAGAGTCTAAGGTAGAAAACATATACCTTGCTGAAAACCAATATCGAATATCTCGTATACAAGCCGATAGAGGTGAATTAAGAGCCGCAAATTTGGGATTAGAGTATTGTTTATCTTTAAACCCTAATCACATTAAAGCTCGTTTACTGCAAAAAAAAATCCGCACTTACTAGGGCGGATTTTAACATAACTTACTAAAACTTATTCAATAACAGCAATAATATCAGATCCTTTTAGAATCAGATGGTCTTCGCCATCGATTTTGATAGCAGTCCCAGAATATTTATCATACATAACACGTTCTGCAACTTTTACTTTAATTTTTTCTGTATCATCACCAATTGCTACAACAGTTGCAATCTGTGTTTTTTCTTGGGCTGTATCTGGGATAATGATTCCACTTGCTGTTTTTGCTTCTGTTTTTTCAGTTTTAACCAAAACTCGGTCTGCTAAAGGTTTAACCTTCATTATATATCCTCCAAAAAGTGATAATGTTCATAACTAAATATAAGAAAATACCCCCTTCATCGTCAATAAAAAAAGTGCTTTTTTGATACAGTTTGATAAGGGAGAGAAGTGCTTGGGTCAAAATGAAACAAAATGTTTTATGAAAAAACTCCTTGTGTCAAAATGATACAAAATCAAATACCTTAAAGTAATACTTTTTGTGCTAAAAGACAAGAAAAAAAAGAAAAAATACATAATATAAAGTATGTAAATCCTTTTAATATAAGAAAATACAAATTATCTTCTGAAAAATAGTAGAATGCAGAAAAAGTTGGCACGTTACTTGCAATATAATAAATGTAGTAAAACTACTTAAACAGATCATAATTTAGGAGTGTATGCAATATGTATGATGACAATGTTCTTTCAATGTACCTAAAAGATATAAATAAGATTCCATTATTAACACGGGAAGAAGAAAACGATTTGGCAATTAAAGCTGCTCAGGGTGACCAAGCTGCAAAAAATAAGATTGTTAGTGCTAATTTACGATTTGTAGTAAATGTAGCAAAAAAATACCAAAATCATGGATTAGATTTAACTGATCTAATTAGTGAAGGAAACATTGGTTTGTTAACAGCTATCGAAAGATTTGATGTTACTAAGGGATATCACTTTATTTCTTATGCAGTATGGTGGATTCGACAGTCAATTTTGAAAGCTATTTGCGAAAAATCAAGAATGATTCGTTTACCTTTAAATAGAGCAAATGAGTTAGTTCAAATTGAAAAAGCAAGAAAAATGGTCAGTGGCAATAAAACAGAAGAACAAGAGATGACTGAAGTTGCAGAAATGTTGAACATAAATATTTCGCATGTTCGAGAAATGCTAAACATTTCTAGAGATATGGTTTCTTTAGATGCTGCTGTTCGACCAAGTGATTCTGATAGTGCTTCTGTAGGGGAGTTTTTAGAAGATACTCAATATGATGATCCTGCTGAAAAAGCAATTTCTAGAAGTATGAAAGAAGATATTCAAGATGTATTGGAAACATTAACTGATAAAGAAGCCGAAGTTCTGAAATATCGATTTGGATTGGAAGGAAATCAATCTATGTCACTAAAAGAAGTAGGTGATGTTTTTAATTTAACTAAAGAAAGAATTCGTCAAATTGAAAAGAAAGCAATTCGACGTTTGCAACATCCTACCAGAATGTCTCGTTTAGAGGCTTATGTTGCTTAACATACTGTTTTAGGTATTCTAACTTAGAGTTATAAATAAGATTTTTTATAACTCTAAGTGGTGTTTCCACTTTTTTGTAATTGATAAAGAGCTTCTTTTCTAGCTATTTCCAGTAACTCCCTATCTCGAATAGGATCTGCAATCCCTAATGTTAAATAACCGGATTGTTGAATTCCGCTCAGTTCTCCAGGTCCCCGCAATCGTAAATCTTCTTCTGCAATAAAAAAACCGTCTGTACTTTCGTGCATCACTTTTAATCGAGATTTTCCTAATTCTGTAAGTGTATCTCCATAAATCAAAAAGCATTGGGATTGATCTTTTCCCCGCCCAACTCGTCCTCGTAACTGGTGGAGAGCGGCTAATCCAAATCGTTCAGCTTGCTCTATAACCATACAAGTTGCATTTGGAACATCTACACCCACTTCTACAACAGTTGTTGCAACTAAGACTTGAATTTGGCCTTTACGAAACAATTCTAGGGTGTGGTTTTGTTCATCTTCACTTACTTTTGAATGTACTAATGCACATTTATATTCAGGATACACTTGTTCAGATAAAAAAGTGTACATTTCTTCTGCAGACTTCAAAGTCCCACTTTTTTCTCTGTTATCTTGGTTCTCTTTATCTTCTTGTTCACTCAATTCGGTATCAAATAATTCATCTTCTAACTCTTGATTTTCAATACGTGGATACACAAAATAAGCTTGATGTCCTTTTTGTAATTCTAAACGTACTGCTTCGTATACCCGGCTTTCATTTCCCATTTTAGTTAAGTGAGTTTGTATGGGTTTTCGACCAGAAGGCATTGTTTTTATGGTGGATATATCCAAATCTCCATATACCGTTAATGACAGTGTTTGAGGAATGGGGGTTGCACTCATCATCAGCAGGTTTGGAGTTTGCTGACTTTTTATGGATTGGCGACCTTTGTCTAAAATAGCATTACGTTGTACTACACCAAATCGATGTTGTTCATCAATTATTGCTAGTTTAAGGCTATTGTACTGCACTTGTTTTGAAAATAAGGCATGGGTACCTACAATAATGTCAATTTCTCCTTCTTTAAGAGCTTTTAGTAAAGGAATACGACTTGCGTTCTGTATATTTCCTGACAAAAATGCAACGGATAAACCTCTTGTAGCACCCTCTATTGTTGCTATTTGTAAGGGACTTAAGAGTTGTGCTGCATTTTCTCCGTGTTGTTTTGAAAGAATTTCTGTGGGTGCCATTAAAGCACATTGCTCTCCATAATCAATTATTCGTAAGCAGGCAAAAAAGCTAACTAAGGTTTTACCAGAGCCCACATCTCCTTGTAAAAGCTGAGCCATAGTGGTTCCTTCCTGGCTTTTGTCAATTTCAAGGTTCATTTCCATAATTACTTTTTTTTGATCAGGAGTAAGTTCAAAAGAAAGTCGGTGTAATAATTGTTCTTGAAGGGGTGATAATTGCTTTTCAAATTCATCAAGATTAATTTCTATGGTTTTTGTAGAGGTAGCTACCCCTTTACGTTCAAAAGCTCGTTTTAATATGGCATATTGAAAAAAATAGAGTTCTTCAAAAATTAAGGTTTTCTTTGCTAATAAGGCTTGCTCTATGTTTTCTGGTTCATGTATTGTTTTTATAGCAGTTTGTTTATGTACTAATTGATATTTTTCAATTATTTCTTCTGGTAATTCATTGTCTATGCCCTTTCCATATTCTTGAATTGATTTATGGACTGCTTTTCGTATTTGCTTTTGGGACAAGCCTGCGGTAAGGGGATACAAAGAATACACCGCAGAATCAAGAAGTTTGTAACTTGATAGTTTAGAAAGAGAGCCGTCTTTTTCGATTAAGGTGGCTTCAAAGCTGGAGGACTGTAATTCTCCAAACCGATATGAAAAAGAGCCTGTAAGGGCAATTATACTGTTAATTGGTAAACTGCGTTCTAAAAAGGGGCGGTTAAAACAAAGAAGACTTGCAGTAAGAGAACCGTCGGTAACAATAAGTTTTAGGGTTTTCATTCTGCCATATCCAAACCATTGGTGATCAATAACTTGTGCTATGGTATGGACTTTTTGATGTTGGCTGAAAGCAGATAAGGGAATTGTTTTTGTTCTGTCTTCCCAGTCTTTTGGATAATAAGTTAATAAATCAGCAACAGTAAAAATGTTTAAGCGAGCAAAAAGAGAGGCGAGGGAAGGTCCTACTCCAGTTATCTGGGTAACAGGTTTTTGTATATCCAGTAATTTCAAGGGAACCTTCCTTTTATGATAGAATTAGAATGGCAATTTCATTAATAAATTAGTAATAGAAGTAAAAATTATTCCACCTACTAATTGTGTAATAATACCACAGGCTAAGGTTATAGCCAAAGAAATTGTAGGTTTTACATAGGTATTTTTGTTAAAAAGCTTTACCAGTTTGTACTGAATGGGGGCTAATATTTGGTCGATTGCAGCCAAAAAGGGGGAGGTACCTTTGTTAAGTAATTCAAAAATCAATCGTATTGCAACTAAGATGTTGAAAAAGCCCAAAATAGAAGAAAGTACAGACCAAACCATTCTGATTATAACTGCTAAAATTAATCCTACTGAAAAGCGACCAGTTACTCCTATTTGAGTAAAAACCGTAGAAGTTAATACTAACACTCCAATGGATAAAATAGGTGAAAAATCAATGCGTCCAAGGGTTGTCCATTTAAATTTACGAAACCAATTAAGGTAGGGATCGCAAATTTGAGACAATACTTTCCCAAACGCACTGTAATTAATTGATGGTGCCCAAGTGATAAAAACTCTGATGGTACAAATAAGGGCATACAGGGATGCTACTGAGCCAAAGGCTTTAAAAATTGCTCCAATAAAATTCATTATAGGTAGTTACTCCTTCCAAACGGATGATACGAAATTTTGAGCTTCTAACTCTTGTATAAAGTCATCACTTGAGGGAACGGTTGTCAGGTTGTGAGCTTTTATTGAATAAAATCCCTCAGGTGTCTCTATATGAAAATATACTGAACAATTGCCATCAGCGCCAACAAGAAAATCTTGTAATTGAAATAATTGTTTTTCATTTTGTACTTCGGAACTAAGTTGAATGTGTATTTCCTGTATTGCTTTTTCTTGTAACTGGGAAGGGTCTTCAATGGTATCAACTTGAAAACTTACTCCATATTTTTCAGAAATATCAACATTACCGGTAAGTGCTACAATTTTATCTTCTTGAACTTGTGAACTATATTTGTCCCAAGCATTGGGGAAAAAGGTACACTTAATTGTTCCTTCTAAATCTTCTAGGGTAAGAATGGCCATCTGTTTTCCAGATTTATTTGTTGTTATAACCCGTAACTCTTTAACCATTCCAATAATAGTGTATGTTTTCTTAGGCTGTGCTCGTTCAATGGTACTAGAGTTTATTACAGTGCAACGTTCAATGGCTTTTCTAAATTCGTCTAGTGGATGACCAGAAATATAGAAGCCGATTAATTCCTTTTCTAATCTCAGTTTTTCTAACTGAGGCCAGTCTTCCACTTCGTCCCATAGGAAAGGGGTAAATTCTTCTATACCAGTATCTTCAAATAAGCTTACTTGCCCAAATTGACCAGCTGCTTTTTTATTTTCAACGTAATCAACAGCTCTTTCATAGTTTTGTAAAAGCATGGGTCTGTTTCTATGGTCACTTAAATTACCAAAGGCTCTTTTATTTGCAGTGTGTAAATCCACTACTTCTAAGGCTCTTTTATTTGCAGTGTGTAAATCCACTCGTTCTAAAAAATTCATAAAGTCAGTGTATGGGCCATCTTTTGTTCTTTGTAAGATTATTTCTTCTGCAGCGGCTTCTCCTAAGCCCTTAATTCCCATAAGGCCATATACAATGCGTCCGTCAACAACATTAAAAACTTTATCTGAACGATTAATATCTGGTGGGTCTATAGCAATGCCCATACTTCTACCTTCTGCAATATACACCGGTAGTTTATCTGTACTAGAGATTTCATTGGTAAGGTTGGCGGCAATAAACTCTGAGGGGAAATGTGCTTTTAAATATCCTGTTTGGTATGCTACAACAGAGTATGCGGCGGCATGGCTTTTGTTAAAACCGTAGCCCGCAAAGGGCACCATTATTTCGAAAATATCTCCTGCATGTTCTGCAGTAAAGCCGTTTTTTATGGCACCTTCAATGAATTCTTCTTTTTTTGCCATAAGAACATCTTTTTTCTTTTTTCCCATGGCACGACGAAGCATATCTGCTTCTCCC
>CALNCH010000252.1 GCA_937875245.1 uncultured Spirochaetaceae bacterium | reverse complement strand
ATCAGGAGCAACGCCCAAGACAAGAACGTCCGAAGCAAGAGCAAAGACCGAGACAAGAACAAACTCCAAGGGCAGAAAAAACGGGAAATCCAGTTGAAAACAAAGAACAAGGAAGTAAATACGATTTTTTATATCGAAAACTTCCTTTTGATATACTTTCTATGCGAACTCAATTTTGTGTAAAAATGGATAGTGAAGGGAAACTGCTACAAGTTGCCTCCCAATTTCCTGTTCACTATACCGATATCGAACTAGCTTCACTTTTACAAGGGGTTAAAACCGAAGATGAAGATAGGGGAGTTATCAGTGGATTGCGATACCGGGTTGTAGAAAAAGAATATGGTTTTTTAGTAGTATTTGTTGACAGACGTGCAGAAGACAACATGTTGTATCGCTTTTTACAGATGTCCCTTATGATTTATTCTTTGACTTTATTTGTAGTGTTAATAATTACTTGGTTATTATCTCGTTGGGCAGTGCAACCTGTAAAAACTGCTTTTATTAAACAAAAACAATTCGTTGCAGATGCAAGTCATGAATTAAAAACTCCTTTGGCTGTCATAAGTACTAACCTTGATGTGGTAGAAGCCAAAGTTGGTACAAATAAGTGGTTTGGTTACATAAAAGATGAAGTACAACGAATGAGTACATTGGTTAAAGACTTACTATACTTAGCAAAGTGTGATAGTAACGAAATATTGTATGAGTTTAAGGAATTTAATTTATCAAGAGCAATGTATAGTGCCACCTTACCTTTCGAGAGTGTTGTTTATGAAAAAGGGTTAGATTTACAAATCAATATTGAACCAGATTTAATGTATGTGGGAGATGAAAATCATATTAAGCAAGTCGCTATTATTTTTATTGATAATGCTATTAAAAATACAAAGGAAAAGGGACAAATTATTTTTACCTTAAAAAATCAAGGAGGTAAAAAACATCTATCGGTATATAACACTGGAGAAGGATTAGATCAATCTGAACTAAAAAAAGTGTTTGAACGTTTTTATCGAAGTGATGTATCACGAACCAGAGATACTGGTGGTAGTGGGCTTGGTTTGTCAATTGCAGCCACCATTGCAGAAGCTCATAAAGCAAAAATTGGTGTAACCAGTGAAAAGGGAAAGTGGGTTGAATTTTATGTTAGTTTTTGACATTCCCTGATAATCGCTATATACTAATTTCTATGCAAGATTATACAATTACAACAGAAAGTGCTGTTGGACAACGTTTAGAAATGCTGAATGATGATGCAGAATCTGTCTCATATTTGATGTTTAATAAAAATAAAATTAATTTGGTAGCTAAAATTTCTATTGGACGAGCTTCTGATAATGATGTAGTTATTGATAATAAATTGGCTAGTCGTCATCATGCAATAATTCAGAAAATCAAGGAAGATTTTTTTATTAAAGATACAGAAAGTACCAATGGTACCTATTTAAATGGAAAAAGAATTCCTAATGACAAGTATGTTAAATTGCATAAAGGCGATAAAATTACTATCGGCAATGATAGCTTTATAATGGCTTAAGAGTAGGTAATGTGTACCTATTAACGGATTTAATACAAAAATGTTCAGTATCTCTTGAACTTCCTTCAAAATCTTCTCTCTCAGCTCTGTTAAAGGCCGTTAGACAGACTTTATCTACTGAAGATGATGTTATAAGACCCAAAACTCCTTTTGAAGAAAGCGGGGCTCTTATTTGTCTTCATTCTTCTATACCAACTATTTTAGTACCAGATATTCACGGTCGTACTTAATATCATGAATTATCTTGTTACTCCAGAAAAAACTGTTTTAAATCTATTAGAAGAGCAAAAAATTCAAGTAGTTTGTTTAGGAGATGGTTTTCATGGTGAAAAAAGAGTAAAAGATCGTTGGATAACCGCTTTTTCACAATGGCAACAAGGCATTATACAAAGTCCTGAAATGATCGAAGAGATGAAAGAAAGTCTTTGTCTTATGGAAATGG
>CALNCH010000251.1 GCA_937875245.1 uncultured Spirochaetaceae bacterium | reverse complement strand
ATAAGTGCTGCAGGTCGAGCGTGAATTCCTGCTCGGTTTCGTACGGTTAATAATCTTTGGGCCATAATAAACTCCTATTCATATCTCAATATATATCTTCACTACCGTAATAGGCAGCTTGTGCTTCACTACTTTCTATCCATTTCAATACATTCTGGTTAAAATCTTTAGCAGAATAATATCCCATAGATTTTAAACGCTCATTCATAGCAGCGGTTTCCAAAATGATAGGTATATTACGTCCCGGCTTTACGGGTATTTCCAAGGCAGGAACTTTAACCCCTAGCAAATCTACCGTATTTTGCTTAGTTCCTAATCTGTCGTATACCTTATTAGCATCCCATTCTTCTAGTTTTACCACTAATTGAACTTCTTTTTGTTCACGAATTGCGCCACCACCATATAGCTGTTGAATATTTATAATTCCTAAACCACGAATTTCCATATGATGACTAATAATTTTATTAGCACCTTTTCCTAACAGCGTATTTCCGTTTACACACCGTATTTCTACAATGTCATCTGCCACTAAACGGTGGCCTCTCTCTATCAATTCAAGGGCTGTTTCGCTTTTTCCAACCCCAGAATCTCCAATAATTATAATTCCAATACCATATACTTCAACTAATACACCATGCATTGACTGACGAGGAGCAAAAATATCAGAGAAAATTCGTAATAAACGACTAGAAAATTCAGTTGATTCAAGATCTGTCTGGAGTACTGGACAGCCAGCAGAATCTGCAATTTCGGTAAAAATTTGAGAGGGTTCTACATTGTGTGTAAAAACACAACAGGGTATTTGATATTCGAATAATTTTCTAACTGTATCTAAATTATTTTCTTGTAACAACTTACTTCTCCACGGCCGAAAACTTGAACTCTCTGATAAGCAAAGGAGTCATAAAACCCAGATAATGCTAAACCTGGTCTATTTAAGTCGGGAATAGTGATTACACGAACCAAACCTTTCCGACCGCTAATACAGCGCAAGTTTAGTGAGTTATGTCCTTTCAAGTCTAAATCCAGAAGATCCAGAACAGTAAAGTCTTTATCAGCCATAGATGTACTATACACACTACTAGACTTTTTTTCAACTACAATAAAAAAGCTAAAAAAAAAGGCTTTCCATAATTTCTGGAATAGCCTCTTATAAAAAGATTTAGCCCTTTTGTTGAATTTTATCCTTTTCTTTTTTGACTTTCTGATCCAGAACGTCCATAACTTTATTCAACGCCGTTGCAAATTCGTAATCATCACTTGAAACGTGAGCTTGTGCTCCCCATCTAAAATTTGTTGTGATATCGAAGATGTAGCGTTTGTCTAGCTTCACCTTAACTGATAAATCAACAATCAAATCATCTGCATACTTAATGCGATCCAATTTTTTAGAGATTAGGTCTTGCTGATCTTCATTCAAATCAAAACCTACAGCACTAATAGTTGTATTCATTTGTAACCTCCAGTAAAAGTATACTATGGCTTTTCTAAAAAGAAAAGTTCAAACTCTTTTTAATTCCGATCGAAGGAAGATTCAATTTGCAATTCACTCCTATACTTGGCAACTGTACGTCTCGCCACAGACACACCCCGTTCAGCTAAGAGTTTTGACAATTTTTCATCTGATAATTTTTTTCCACTAGGATCTTTTTCATGTTCTTGAATAATTTCTTGTAGTACATGCTTTACACTTTCTTTTGATGCTACCACCGGAATTTTGTTATCCTTATTTTCACTAGATTTAATTACGGTAGTAGACACTGCATTGGTAAAAAAGTATTTCAAATTATACAAACCCCATTCACATTGCAAATATTTACTGTTTACAATACGAGATACTGTAGCTTCATGGATTTCTAATACATCGGCAACATCTTTTAATCGAAGGGGTTTTAAATACCCAGGACCTTTCTCAAAAAAGAGTTCCTGAAAAGCGATAATATATTGAGCAATTTTTATAATATTTGTTTTTCGCATTTCTATAGCCGATAAAAACCATTTCCCTTCTTTTACAGAATCTTGTAAAAACTTTTTTTCATCTCCAACTAGGGTTTTATTTTCTAACAGCTGGGTATATATAGTAGAAAGACCAACTTGTGGAATAATATCATCTGCAAATTCCACGATAAATTTGGTACCCACTTCTTCGATTTCTTCTGGTGAGGCTCGGCGAATAAAGATTTCTGGTTCCACATAAGAGTTTTTCCCATTAGAAAACCACCGAGCAGGATAAGGCTCTAGACTTTTAATAAAATCCATTGCTTCTTCAACTACTTCCAAGGAACAAGAAACACCACTGTCTTCTAGTGCTTTTTGAATAAGAGCAGGACGTTTTTTCCCCATAAGGGCAAAATGATTCTGTAATATTTCAGGAACTATAGAAGGACAGGTAGAATAAGATTGGGCTTGAAACAACAAAGATTCTTCAACATTCTTACATGCAGTGCCTACCGGATCCAGATTTCGTACTATTTGTAGCATTTTTTGCATAGTACCCAAAGAATCAGTGGCATCCAAAATATTTTCTGGGTCAGAAGCATTAAATCCTTTGTCATCAAGATTTTGGATAATCCGTTCTCCAATTCTCAATTCATCTTCCGTTAATGGTATTACTCGTAATTGTGATAACAAATGGTCTTGCAAAGATTCTTGATAATCTTGGGTATTTTCTATAAAAGCTTGAAAATCATCGCTTTCCACACTAGATCCTACCCGGCTAGAAACACGAGTGGTATCTACTGGACCTCTGTTACTAAATTTTCCGTCACTTAAAACTTCCAAAGCTGGATTTTTTTCTACTTCTTCAAAAATACGTTCGCGCAAGTCTTCTACAGGTAAAGACATAATCTGAATAGATTGTATCATCTGAGGAGACATGGACATACGTTGTTGCATTTGTTGAGAATAAGTTAGTCGTGTATCCATTTGCCTTCTCCTTTAAAAAATACTAAACTGTGCATCAGACACTGCCTTCTCTAAACTATAGCATAAAATGAGAGATTTGAGTTATACTGCCAAAATGAAAATAACAAATACATATGGATTAGGGAAAGGGAGCATATTGCTTCCTTCAGCAAAAGTTGAAATAGAAAAATGGCCAGTAGTTGCCTGTGATCAATATACTCAAGATAGAGCATATTGGACAAAAGTTTCAGAAATTACTGACAAAACCCCATCTACTGCCCATATTATTTTACCAGAAGTGTATCTATCCGATTCTAACAAATCTGAAAGAATACAAAACATACAAAATACAATGAAAGAATATCTTAACAATGATATTTTTATGAAAGATATACATGACATGATTTACCTAGAAAGAACTACTGCGTATGGTAGAACTCGAAAAGGGTTAATCACTACCATTGATTTAGAAGAATACGAATGGAAACCTTTTTCCAAAGCAAAAATACGTGCTACTGAAGCTACAATAATTGATAGAATTCCACCTCGAATGGAAATTCGCCGTGGTGCTGCCCTAGAAAGTCCTCACATAATGCTTTTAGTAAACGACAGCAATAAATTCCTTGTTGAAAAAACAGGAGAATTAACAAAAGCAGCACAAAACAGTACTCCGGTATACAACACTGATTTAATGCAAAACAGTGGCCATATTACAGGATGGGTAGTAGACAGCGCTGATGCAAAAGCAAATGTTGAAAAAGCTTTAGAAGCAATTAGTACAAAAAATACCCGTGCCGATGGTTCTCTTTTTATGTTTGCAGTAGGAGACGGGAATCATTCCTTAGCCACTGCAAAAGCAGTATGGGAAGAATTTAAAGAAAAAGCCTCCCCCGAAGAAATAGAAAATCATCCTGCTCGTTATGCCTTAGTTGAAATTGTAAATATTTTTGATGAAGGATTAACCTTTGAACCAATTCATCGTGTTTTATTTAATGTTAATTCAGACAAACTAATAAGTTATGTAGCACAACAATTGGGTGGAAATATCGCTAAGGTTGAGGACCCTATAGAGTTAGAAGAGAAAGTTAAAAATTCTACGGCAGGTTTTGGTTTTGTTTGTGATAAGGGCATGTTCTTTTTAAGCACCCCGGTAACTGAACTTGCAGTAAAGCCGGTGGCGAAATTGACTATATTCATGGAAGTGAGGAAGTTTTCCGTCTTGGTGGAAAAAATGGCGGAGTAAGTATTTTGTTGCCACCTATAGCGAAAGATAGCTTTTTTACCACCATAAGCGGTTCAGGGCCTTTACCTCGAAAAAGTTTTTCCATGGGAGAAGCAAGTGAAAAACGTTTCTATATGGAATGCAGAAAGCTATTTTAACCCATGGGACATTTTCCCTTGCGTATAAGACAGCCGCACTTCCTTTTATTTCCCTTTGGTGGACTTTTCTACCCCTTGTCTTTTTTTTTCATACATGATAAATTGTGAAAATAAATGCCGGCGTGGTGGAATG
>CALNCH010000250.1 GCA_937875245.1 uncultured Spirochaetaceae bacterium | reverse complement strand
ATATGTCCGATGGAACATTGTACGGCGAATTCAAAAAAGATTTTCTTTTTACGGGTTTGGTTTCTGGTACAATTTCTAGCAAAGACAGTTTTATTGATATATCTAATTTTACTACAGATGCTTCTTATTTTTCTGGCTTTTTGGATATGCCCTTTTTCTCCCTGATAAGCGGTATTGTTGTGGGTAATTTACAACTTTCAGGGGATCTCAGCAATTTAGAATTTAATGGTGATTTAACAGGTTATGATGTTCATATGTCTATACCAGAATACATAGGAGAAAATTTAGTTGCTGCAGTGGTTCCCATTACAGTTGAGCAAAATACCTTTTCTTTGACTAAGGTTCCTGTGGTGGCAGAAACTTCTAAGGGTGAAATCGAAACAACTTTTTCTATTACTTTGAACGAATATATGCCTGTTCGTATCTGGGTTGATGTAAATACAAAGCCGAATAATGTTGTCCTTGGTAACTACTCTCTGTTTTTAGGTTCTTTTTCAGGACCTGCCACTTGTTCTATTCAGGTTGAAGTCCTTCCTGATCTGGTTAGCGTTAATGGAGATATATTTGTAGAAAAACTATCCGGTGTTATTTCAGGCTTTGAGACGGCTTCTTCCTCAGAAACAACTACGACATATGGGGGCAATGTATTAATTGATTTAACTATAAATATTGGTACAAAATCTCAGTTGTTTTTCCCTTCAAAAGAAAATCCAATTGTATGGGGCTTAGTTTCACAGCAAGAGCCATTACGATTTTTACTAGATACTCGAAATAATAGTTTGTCATTTCAAGGTGATTTAGCTCTTAGAGGGGGAGAACTTTTATACTTAAACAGAACCTTTTATTTAAGAGAAGGACGAATAGTATTTAACGAATCTCAATCAACTTTTGATCCTCTTATTAATGCTCGTGCTGAAATTAGGGAAAGAGATTCTAAGGGAGATCAAATACGTGTCATTCTTTCTGTTCCTAATCAACGTTTAAGCCAGCTATCACCATCTCTCAGTTCATCTCCATCAAGAAGTGAACAAGAAATTATGACTCTGTTAGGACAAATTATTCTTGCAGATACCGCTACTTCAGAGAATCCCTTAGGGCAAATGCTTATTGGGTTAGTTGATTATGGTGCCCAAATTACGATTTTCCGTAGTGTAGAAAACCAATTGCGTGATTTACTGAATTTTGATATATTCTCAATACACACCCTCTTTTTGCAGAACGCAATGGAAGAGGCTTTAAACTTGAATTCAAATTCAACAGAAAATGAGGTTACCTTTGGTAACTTTTTAGATAATACTACTGTTTATATAGGTAAGTATTTCGGAGATACATTATATGCAGATGCCTTATTGCATTTATCTTATGATGTTGATAAAGAAAAAGGCAAATTAGGAGGATTGGTTTTTCAACCAGAAATTGGTTTTGAGCTGCCTACGCCTTTTGCTACTATCCGATGGAGTATAGCACCTGAGTTAGGTGCAGACTGGCATTTACTTGTCCCCTATACTTCAATAAGTTTATCTTGGAAATTTACGTATTAATCTGGTTATTTAATAGGAGCTAAGATGTATTTCAAAAAAAGAATGATAACTGGCCTTTGTATAGTGGCTAGTTTCTTTATGTGTGCTGGTGTATTTGCACAAGAATCTGGAAGTTGGTATTACGATAAAAATATAAAAAGTATTACTTTTGTTGGATTAAGAACAGTTTCTACACTCGATGTTGAAGCAGTTACCAATTCCTTTGTCGGTAAGGCCTTTACTGACGATTTGTACTCAGATTTGCTTAACCGTGTGTATGCTCTGGATTTCTTTTCTGATATTACCACTGTTGCCTTACCTT
>CALNCH010000249.1 GCA_937875245.1 uncultured Spirochaetaceae bacterium | reverse complement strand
TAATATATATGAGTCCGAAGGACTAAGAGATTCTGCTACTAAAATTGAATCAGGTGGAATGTGGTCAAAAGAAAAAGGAATATACTTAGTAAGCTTATCTAATACTTTTTCGTAAACATCGACAATATCGGAAGCCCGTTCTGTTAAATAAGGATCCCCCGAAATACGTAGTTTATCAGCAAATTCGTTTACTTTTGAAGATAGAACATATTCAATATTAAAAAGAGATTCTGTGAAAAAAAGTTTAACCTGGGAAAGAAAATCAGGATCAGATAGCATTAAAACATAGGTAGTAAATATTTCATTTTGGTCAGAATCTTTTGGTGTAATAAGTGATTCAAAGTAAGAAATAGTTTCACTTCTCGCTTTTTCAAATTTAAACCAGGAATCCTCAATTTCGGATGTAGAAATTTTTCTTTTTTCGATTTGAGGTCGTTCTGATTTAGGAATAACAAAGGCATTTCCAAATGCTACTCCAGAAGAGGCAGCTACTCCTTGAAATATATTCATTGTAAGACTATAACAGTCATTGACGGTGGCTGTCAAATGGTTTAGGTATGTACAAATAAATTCACTTGCACTATAATTTTTTCATGGAAAAAAACACTGAGAAAAAGAAAAATTCAGGTATTGGGGCTGCTATTTGGATTGTTTTTGCCTTGATCTTACTTATTTGTTTTTTAGTTTATCAGGATAAAATCTTAACAGTATTAAAACGTACTGATTTCTTCACTCAGGTATTTAATGTTGAACCTGGATTTGTTAAAAATCATGAAGTACCACCCGAATCTATTTCTCCAGAACCTTTTCTTGAAATTGTAAAGGATAGTTCAGAGGTAAATGGAGAGGCTTTTGCTCCTCTAGAAGAAGTTTCTACTGAAATAATTGAAAAAAAATCTATTGAAGAGAAAATTGTAGAAGAACAACAGTTAGTTCCAGAAAAAGGAAACTCAAAAGAAATAGAAAAAAAAGTGGCAGTACCAATGATGAATCAGTATTTATGCTTTATCGTTATAGATGGAGATGGTAGTGTAATACGAAAAGAAGTGTCACGAGGGGTAGAAAAAGTTGATACTCCTTTAACCTACGCTATAAACGCACTTTTGTCTGGTCCTTCTTTGTCAGAATTGGAAAAAGGCTATATGTCACTCATTCCCACAGAGACACGATTGTTATCTGCTTCGGTAAAAGATAAAGTAGCTTTTCTAAACTTTAGTGAAGAATTTTTATATAACAAATATGGCGTTCAAGGATATTTAGGACAACTAATGCAACTTGTGTACACTGCAACTGCTTTCAATACAATTGACAGTGTTCAATTTCTAATTGATGGTGAAAAGACAGAGTATTTAGGTGGAGAAGGGGTTTGGATTGGAACCCCTTTAAACAGAACTAATTTTCGTTAGGCTTATTAGCCATTGAGGCCTTCCTGTCCATTGCGGCTTTATTGGCAACTTTATTTTGATACATATTATAATCAGCAATTTCAAAGTGTTTATCAAAGTTTGCATCATCTTCATTCACTAAAGAAGCACCCAGAGATATATTAAATTTGTAATCAGTATGTTGTGCTTCACATTCTGCTTTAATATCTTTTATTATCCTGTCTACACCATCTTTATTGGTGTTATGAACTAATACTAAAAATTCATCACCACCAATTCTGAAAATGTTATCAGAAGAACGAGTTACCTTTTTAAGTATTTGGCAACTATTTCTTATATACTCATCGCCGTCTCTATGACCATAAATATCGTTTACTACCTTTAAACCATCTAAGTCAGCAATAATAAGGGCAGAAGGCCGTGTAATATTATTTAGCAATTCATGTTTCTTTTGATCAAAAAGTGTTCTATTACTACATTTACAAAGAGAATCATTATAAGCATGTTCTTTTAAATTATGGATTAGGGTATCTAGTGTTTTCATATTATTAATGGTTAAACTAAAGCCTAAAACGACTCCACGAGAAGAATGTACTTCTGCTTTTTGGCAGTAAAAAATTTGATTTGTCATATTATTTTGAAGATAATAACAAAGAAGACCATTCTCTTCATAGGGAATATCTAATGAAACAAAGGTATCTTTACCGAAAAGCTCTTCAACAGTCATATATTGTTCAAAAGTTTTGTTCATATCCATAATAAAATGGTTGGCACTTGAATTTATAGAAATCAGTTCTTGGTTTTTGTTAAAAATAAATAATGGGGTGCTTAAATTATCAAAATAATCCCGTTTTCCTAAGTATTCTAATGTACCAACCTTATCTAAAAAACTTGACCAGAAAAAAGAATTAACTAATAAAAGGTGTAATAGAGGAGTAAAAATTCCTACCCTATTGGTTGGTAAAAAGAAGGTATCTGCAATGTTGTACAAACAGTAAAAAGTCGCTACAGAGGCCATAATTGTATACATTTTTCTATTATGAGTTTTTGGTTTTAATGCCTTCATAACCATTAAAACAGATCCTGCCAAAATAAGAAGATAACTGTAGGCAGAATGAACATAAAACCAAAGGCCTAATGTTGTATTAATTTCTCTCATTGGTGTGTAATGGATATCTGTACCATAATCTTGAAAAATAGTACTTAATCTAAAAGGAGCAGTTATTGCTAACAGTATTGTTATAAGAGGAATTATGGAGAATTTTATAATAAAGGAAGATTTCATTCTAAAAACATCATGGTAATGGCAATAACAAAAAAAGAAAAAAGATAGGGCTGTTATGGGAACAAAAACATAGATTAAAGCGTCCAGTATTGGAAGGAGGTTAATTTCTGAAACTAGATAATAAGCACCAGCAAAAAAGTCCCAAGCGAACATAAAAAAGGAAAAGTAACTGAGTTGATTAAAAATCTGCAATTCTCTTTTTCGTTTAAAAGAAATAACTGCTATTGAGAGACAAACTAGGGAAACAAAGAAACGTAAAAACCCTACAACAACCGTCAACGATTTTGCAAATTCCAATGAATACTCCATACGATTACTCCAATATATGTTTAATTAGTGCTTGAAAATACTTTTTATTTGAACTATAGAAATCCTGATAAATACTGAAGCTTATTATGGTATACGTTTCTGTATTTATGTTTTTTAATAGCTTTATATCATAGATAAAATTACCTGAGACCGTATCCCAGATATTACTTGTAATAGTAGTGTAACCCTTCTTTTCGGATTTTTCACGTGTTTGTAAAAGAAAATATGAATTATTTGACGGATATACCATATTTCTTTCTAAATATTCAGAAAAGTTGTAGGATATTGTAGATAATTCTTCTGGGGCAACGTGAACTATATTTACAAAGGCCAAGGCTTCATTATCTAATAACCAAAAATTATCTGCAACTTGTACCCATTTATCATCTGATGCAGTAGCCGGTATTATAGTGTTTGTCATTTCTGGAATACCAGAAAAGATATCAAAACTATTGTCATTTGAGTCTTGTAATTTCCCGGAGCAAAGGGCTTGAAATAATACCTTTCCAGTCATATCTGTAATAGTATTAAGATTAAAAATTGGAATATAATTTTCAAATTGTAAGGTTACTTCTCCCCCAAATTGGGTATATTCTTCAGTTGATTTTACAGTACTACTAAAATCTGAACCATTCATTTTTTTCCGTCTTGATGCAAGTTCATATAACAAGTCATGCATATAATTCATTGTATCTGTATCTTCTGCTGTTACTGAACTGAGTATTCGTTCTCCAATTAAGTCGGGAAAGTCTGCGGTGGGATTCATAGATATAAGCAGCTGAATAGAAGGTAATCCTGATGTTGCTTTAGGCGAATAGTAGCGAATAGAATAGGTACCTTCATCATATTGTAAAAAACCAATGTAGGTTTCTGTATCAAAATTATAATTACGATAGTACACATATTCGCCTGAAACGGTAGGGATATAATCTGTAATCCCAGGAAAAGCAAAAAGAGTAAAACTAAAGAAAAAATAAAAAAAAACAGATATTTGTTTTTTTTGCATATAGACTTCCTAAAAAAACAGCTACTTTTGATTATCAAAAGTAGCTGTGTAATTATTATTTGTTGAGAGACACTAAAGAGTCTTTCACAATTTGTTCTGCTTTCAAAGAGACTTCAGTAGAGGGAACCAGCACAGGATCTTTTTCAGATCGTAATTTCATTTCCACGTTGGGTAGGTTTTTATCTCCAACTACAATACGAACAGGGATACCCAATAAATCCATGTCCTTAAATTTAACACCAGGGCGTTCATTTCTATCATCTAAAAGAACTTCAATTCCTGCTTTTGTTAATTGTTCGTAGATACTGTCAGCAGTTTCTTTCATTACCCCTTCGTATTTAATTGGCACGATTGCTACTTGGTAAGGAGCAATTCCCATTGGCCAAATAATACCATTATCATCATGGTGTTCTTCAATAATCGAAGCTAATGCTCGGTCAACACCAATTCCATAACAGCCCATGGTTGGTATTTGCTGTTTTCCATTTTCGTCAAGATAGGTAACATTCATAGCTTTGGTATATTTTGTTCCTAACTTAAATATATGACCTAATTCATTTCCTTTTTT
>CALNCH010000248.1 GCA_937875245.1 uncultured Spirochaetaceae bacterium | reverse complement strand
TCTCCCAATTTAAGTTTGATGAGCATAGTAATGCTGATATTTGTTTTAATTTTTGAGGAAAGACCTGCTGCTTTTGTAAAGGTTTTTTCTATGTAGGACGCTTCGCTTTCTGATAAAATAGCTCTTGATAAAACACCCTTCCAAAACTGTTCCATGTCAGATTTTCCTGCAATTTTGAAAAAGCCAATTTTTTCCAAACTATTAGAAATAGTTGAAACAGTTTCATCTAAACGATTGATAGAAATAGGAGTATACCCGCTGGAGTGCTTTGTCTTTCCACGAAAAAGAGTATAGCATAGTAATTGAACAGCATGAGATAAATTCAGAGATCCGAATTCTTCGCTAGAAGGAATAGTGACACCTATAGTACATAGTTCTAATTCTTCATCAGTTAATCCTGTTCGTTCGTTTCCAAAGACTATTGCAATATTTCCTTCATTGCAGTCTGAAATTTTATCAACAAACTCTTCTGGTAACACTAGCCAACTCTTTCTTTTTTTTCCTCGGCGTCTTGTTGTGCCGGCGGCCGTAATACAATCCGCAACGGCTTCTTGTAAGGAAGGATAAAATTCTGCATTCTCCCAAACTGAAAAAGCGTGAATAGACAATGTTTTGACTTGTTCAATATTGTAGTTATCTGGATTTCCAACTACGCGTAATCGATGGACTCCCATATTTAACATTGCTCTACAAACAGAGCCTATATTTCTACTTTCATCAGGATTACAGAGAACAATTACAATTTGGGATAAATTCATAGTTGGACTATAACTTTTTTTATGAAAAAAGTCAAAAAAGATGATATAGTGTTCTAGTGAAAGAAAATACCTTAGTTGACAAGAAAGTATTAGTCATAGGTGGTAGTGGTGGAATTGGAGCTGCTGTCTGTAGAGAGTTAGCCCCAGTAGTAGATACACTATTCATTCATGGAGGGCATGAATCTCCTCGCTTTTCAAACCTCGTTGCTGATTTGAAAACGAAAACAAAAGTAATAAAAATCGTAGAAAACTTGGAAAATTTTTCAAAAGATCATTCTATTCCTACTTCTATTAAAGAAAGTTTATTATATACCGATATAATTATTGTGACGTATGGACCTTTTCTTCAAAAGTCACTAAGTGAAACGAAGAATTCTGAGTGGAATTTTCTTTTATCCCAGAATTTGGAATTACCAGGTGTTATAATAAGTACCGTATTACCCTATTTAAAACAAAAACAATGGGGTCGTATCATTTTATTTGGAGGTACAAGAACTTTTCAAATTAATGGATACGTAAGCACTGCTGCTTATAGTGCTGCAAAAACAGGGATTGCATCCC
>CALNCH010000247.1 GCA_937875245.1 uncultured Spirochaetaceae bacterium | reverse complement strand
GACCATCAAAAAATGGGAAAAGGTCTTACCCTAACCTTAGAAGAATTAGTTGCCCCTGGAGTGTTTTCTGCCCGGTCATAATGAGCAATAACCGTTTTCATTTTAAACTGAGGATTATATTGAGACAGTGGAAATTTAATTTGAATATGTATTCTTTGTTCTATAGGAATTTCAGAAAAAGGAATAGATTCCTGGGTGAGCCATTCTTTTAAGTAATCTTTTCTATTACAAGAAATATCAGTAAAAGCTGCAAGTTTAGAAGTAAAAATACTCATTATTAAAGTATATCAAAGCAATCCGGTAATGTCAGTATTTTTTACTAAAGAATCATCACTAGAAGATTTTATATATAGCTATTTAAAATAAAAAAGCTGCAAGAGAACAAACTCTTACAGCTTTCTAGGCAATTACTGCTAATTAGTAGCGGTAATCGTTGTATCCACCGCGATCTCCACCACGGTTATTATTATAACCACCGCGGTCTCCACCAAAGTTTCCTCTTGGGCGACTGTTGCGTGGTTTATCTTCTGCGATATTTACACGAAGACGACGACCGTCTAATTCTTTTCCATTTAAAGTTGCAATTGCTGCATCTGCTGCTTCGTTATCAGCCATTTCGATAAAGCCAAATCCCTTTGACTGTTCTGTGTAACGATCTTTAATTACTGTTGCTGATACTACTTCACCATACTGTGAAAAAAGATTTGTTAGTGCGTCTTCTGTTGTTGCATAATTCATGTTACCAACATAAATTTTCTGAGCCATTCTCATTCCTCTTGCCATATTTCGGCGTCTTCAAATATCTATTACCCAGGGTAATAGAATCTACGTGTCTTTTTAATACATAAACCGAAACTTAGATACTGGAAGGAACCGCAATTTTACATCATAAAATAGCACTTGCAGAATGGACATTAGGGCATTTATATACGTTTTTAAAAGATTACGTATGATTAATAATACAGTACTATGACTTTTAATCCCTGTCAAGTGCAAATCTTGCGTTTTCTATACAAATCGTGCTATTATTCACCTATGATAAGGAAAAATTTTAATGATCCTGAACTTCAGGCACATATTGATGGTTTGCATAAAGATGAGATGGCTGTATTTGTAATGGCAGACGGTCTTTTCCGGGGTGCATTATTTCATGGTACTCGTTTTGTAAATCAAATGCGTGCTCAGCATAATTTGGGCATTTTAGAAACTATGGTATTAGGACAAGCTTCTTTATGTGGTGCTTTAATGATTCCAACCATGAAAGGAAGAGAACACCTCACCTTTAGATATGACACAAATGGTCCTGCTGCAGGTTTTTCAGTTGAAGCAGATTCCACTGGTTACGTAAGAGGATATTTATTGCAAAATCCTATTCCTATTTCCTCTCCTTTGGAAAACTGGGATTTAGCTCCTTTTTTTGGACCTGGAACCCTTTCTGTATCCCGGTTTCCAGAAGGAGCAAAGGAACCACAAACAGGAACAGTAGAAATACAACATAAAAATATTGCAAAAGATTTAACTTGGTATTTTCAACAGTCAGAACAAATTCACTCTGCCTTCAATACCAGTATCAAATTTGATACAAAGGGACGGGTTATTGGTGCAGGTGGTTTATTTTTACAAAGCATGCCTACCTTTGGTGTTGAAGAAGAATTAATACTACGGGCAGAAGCTGCCTTCAACGCCGCTCCGTCCTTTGGGGATTGGTTTAGTGAAAAAGGTGATTTAGAAGATATAATTTTTGGATTATTTCGAGAATTTAATCCTTCCATAGCTTTATTACGCGATATTCGCTTTGATTGCCCTTGTTCAAAAGAGCATTACTTACAAGCGATAAGAGGCATGAACCCTTCTGAGCTAAAAGATATAAAAGAAAATGGTCCCGATCCTCTTGAAATTATCTGTCATAATTGCGGTAGTGTATATCACTTGCCAACAGCAGAAATCTAGGTAATTGAAATTATTCTTACTATTCTGTAGTATTATTAAATAATTAAACTGAGGAGTTTATAAATGTCTACACCGTTAGAAAATTATCTTACAGGTAAAGCACCTGATAAAATTAATGCTGCAATGACTGCATATGTTGCTAACTTGCAGCAAGTTGCACAAGTAGGGCCAGAAATTGCAGCTTCTGTGGTAAAGGAACTTGCAACTCAAAGAGCACATTTAAAATTAGTTGCTAGCGAAAACTATTGTTCATTAAATACTCAGGCTGCAATGGGCAACCTCCTCACTGACAAATACGCAGAAGGCTTTCCAGAACATCGTTACTACGGCGGCTGTGAAAATGTAGATGCAGTTGAATCTGTTGCTGCAGAAGAAGCAAAAGCTCTTTTTGGAGCTGAACATGCCTATGTACAACCTCATGCTGGAGCTGATGCAAATATCGTAGCTTATTGGGCTATCTTAAACCAAAAGATTGAAATGCCAGCCTTAGAAGAATTTCAAGAAACAAATTTATCTAATCTTACCGATGAACAATGGGCAGATTTGCGTAAAAAACTATGTAACCAAAAATTAATGGGATTAGATTACTATTCAGGTGGTCACTTAACTCATGGATACCGACAGAATATATCCGCTCGAATGTTTGATAGCTATTCATATACGGTAGATAAAAAAAGTGGCTTACTTGATTACGATGCTATTGAGAAACAAGCAATGGAAGTAAAACCACTGATTTTATTAGCAGGTTATTCTGCATATCCAAGAGCAATTAACTTCAAACGATTTCGCCAAATCGCAGACAAATGTGGCGCAGTTCTTATGGTAGATATGGCTCACTTTGCAGGTTTAGTTGCAGGAAAAGTTTTTACTGGAGAAGAAAATCCTGTTGAATGGGCTGACATCGTTACTACTACACCTCACAAAACCCTTCGTGGCCCTCGTGGTGCCTTAATTTTATGCAAAGCTGAATATGCAGATGCTGTAAATAAAGGTTGTCCTTTAGTATTAGGTGGCCCACTTCCTCATATGATGGCTGCAAAAGCTATTGCTTTTAAAGAAGCAAGAACAACTGCTTACCAAACATATGCAAAAAATGTTCAGTCAAACGCAAAAGCTCTTGCTGAAGATTGTATCAATTTAGGTATGAAGTTACAAACTGGAGGAACAGATAACCACTTGATGCTTATTGATGTTACTTCTTTTGGTTTAACAGGTCGCCAAGCAGAAAATGCTCTTTTTGAATGTGGTGTTACATTAAATCGAAACACCCTTCCTTTTGATCCGCAGGGTCCTTGGTGGACAAGTGGTATTCGAGTGGGAACTCCTGCAGTTACTACATTAGGAATGGAAAAACCTGAAATGGCAGAAATAGCTACAATTATTAATATGGTATTAAAAGGCACCAAACCTGGACTTACAAAAGAGGGAAAACCTGCTAAAGGAAAGATTGATTTAGATCCTGCTATAAAAAAAGCAGCAACAGAAAAAGTTCAATCTTTACTGTCTCGATTTGTATTGTATCCAGAGTTAGATCTTGATTTCTTACAAAAAGAGTTTGTAAAATAATTTTTTATGATTCTTTCATAAGTCGATTCAAATGAATCGACTTTTTTTTACTCTATGTATTTTTTTAATTATTGACATATGTCAGTTATAAGAATATACTCCAACTATGCCAAGACCTATAAAATGTAGAAGAGTTTGCTGTTTACCAAAATGTACTTCCTTTGTTCCAACACATTCTCAATCTGGATCAACTGAAACAAATTGTCCCATTATTCTGTCTGTAGATGAATATGAAACAATACGAATCATTAATTACGAAGGAAAGAATCAAGAATACTGTGCAACCCAAATGGAAGTATCTCGAACCACCGTTACTGCAATATACATGACAGCCCGAGAGAAAATCGCAAAAAGTTTGGTAGAAGGTAGAACTCTTTTTATTCAAGGTGGCAATTTTAAAGAGTGTCCGATAGCATGTTGTTGTCGGAATAACCCATCTTTTTCAAACAAGGAAGTACACATGAAATTAGCTATTACTTACAAAGACGGTTCTGTTTTCCAACATTTTGGACATACAGAATTTTTTAAAATTTATACAATTGAACAAGGTCAAATTGTTTCATCAGAAATTGTTCCTACAAATGGAAGTGGACATGGTGCCTTAGCAGATTTTTTACAAAACTTAGGAGTAACCAGCCTGATTTGTGGTGGTATCGGTGGTGGAGCAAAAGAGGCCTTAGCTGAAAAAAACATTGTTATCTATGGTGGTGTTACAGGTAATGCTGACGAAAAAGCTACTGATTTGTTGGCGGGAAAATTAGTTTTTAACCCTGATGTTATGTGTTCACATCATGATCATGAGCATGAAGAAGGTCATACTTGTGGTAATCATTCTTGCGAGAGCCGCTAACATCAATACAAAGAGAGTACATGAAATCAATTGAAGAATATGGCACAATCGCAGAAGAAAATTTTACAAAAGGAATGAATTGTCACCAAGCAGTACTTTGTACCTTTGTGGATGATTTAGGAGAAGAAGTTTGTAGCATCAACCATCAAACGGCTATGAAATGGGGTGCTTCTTTTGGTGGTGGTATGGGACGACTTCGAGAAGTTTGTGGAGCGGTTTCTGCTATGTTTTCGGTTGCCGGACTACTTTGGGGATACGATGAAAATTCTGCTCCCGAAGCAAAGGCTGAACACTATGCACTCATCCAGGAATTAGCTAGTGAGTTTACTAAAATAAATGGAAATATTGTGTGTAGAAAGTTATTAGGGTTAGATAACCCCGGAGCAGACTCTCCTACTCCAGAAAAACGCACGGTTGGGTATTATAAAAAACGCCCCTGCAAGTTACTTGTAGGGGACGCTGCTAGAATAATTGCTTCAAAAATTATTGAAAGACTATAAATCTACTTTCCATAACCCATGAAGATTGCAGTATTCATAAACACTAACAGGAGTGTCTTCTGTTAGTGCAAAAACTGCTTCAGGTTTATCTCCAGCAGAGAGACATTTCCTCTGCCATCCGTTTTTTGTCTCTAAAAAGATCCATTGAATAAAATGTTCTGGTAGCATAGGATGTTCTACACTTCCAACAGTAACACGTAAGGTTGCCCCATCTCGAGTAACCACTGGGATGTGCTTTTCTTGACTGGCCTCAACTACATTAGCTTTCAATAATGACATTGGTTCACCACAGCAAATCATTGGAACACCTGATTCATAGATTGCTGCTACTAAGTTTCCACATTTTAAACACTTATAAAACACTACTTTACACATAAAAAAAAGCCTCCATGCACTAAGTATAGTACATAAAGACTTTTTTTGCACCTGAATTGTATAGTATTATTCAGAATCGTAATTAATTAATGTTCTAACAGGCGTTGGTGATAATACTTCTTGGTATTTTAAAAAGGGAAGCCCTACAACACCACAGAATTCAAAAACACTTGCACCTGCTTCTTCAATAATAGTTTGGGCCGCTTTTAAGGTTCCACCAGCTGCAATTAAATCATCAATAACAACGATTTTCTGCCCTTTTTTTAAGTCAGCTTTATGAACTTCTATTTCTGCAGTACCATATTCCAAAGCATATTTACAGGAATAAGTATCACCTGGTAATTTACCTTTTTTACGAATAAGAACAAGAGGTATTCCCAGTCTTTCTGCTAAAGGAGCAGCAAAAATAAAACCTCGAGATTCAACACCAGCAACGGCATCAAGGTGTGTATCTTTATATATTTTTACCATTTCATCAAGACAAAATTTGAAAGCTTCAGGGTTAACCAATACACCAGTTATATCATAAAACAAAATACCTGGTTTAGGGAAATTGGGAACTCGTCGTATTGCTTTATCAAGTAATTGTAAATCAGCCATAAGATTATAGTATTAAAGACGCCCTTCAGTGTCAAGACCTACAGATTCTTTGGTTTTGCCATAGAAATCCGTTTTTCTCTCACCTTAGCTAAGATATTTTCTAAAAGGACCTCATCCTTTTCCTCCAGAGCTTTCCGTATAATTGCCATAGATTTTTCAAAAGAACTAATATGAGAAAGTAACTCTTCTCTATCTTCTAAAAATAATTCTGTCCAAAGAGGAGCATTTATCATGGCAATCCGAGTTAAATCTTCAAAGGAACCTCCCCCAAAGGCAGTAATCTCTGTATCTTCTGCACTATCTACCAAGGCAGAAGCAATAATATGACAAAGTTGAGAAGTAAAGGCGATTTTGTGGTCATGCACTTTTGCAGTAGTATCAATTAATCTAGAAAAACCAATGGACAAAGCTATTTCTTTTAATATTTTTGTAGCCCATTGAGAAAGAAAATGACAACCTTCCATCTCTATTTTTTCCCTTCCTCCAATAGGAGGTAAGAATAAATAATTGCGACCTTTAAATATTTCTGAAGAAGCATGGGCAAACCCTTCTCTCTCGCTTCCTGCCATAGGATGTCCCGGTACAAAGACCACATCTGTTCTTTTCCAAGTATTTGAAATCTTCGTAATTAGAGGATTTTTTACACCTGCAATATCTGTAATAATTGAATGAGGAGAAAATAATTGTTCATATTCCAGTAAAAAAAAAGCTGTAGCTTTTGGATACAAACATACAAAAATCAAATCACATTCAGGTATCATCTGTGATACATCTGAATAGGAAAACCCTCTATCAATTACACCATCTAATAACGCATCTTCTAAAGATGCTTTATGTATATCGCAAGCTAAAATCTTTCCTGAAGAGTTCCCTTGGCTTAAAACATACTTTCGTATTCCTCGAGCCAAAGAACCTCCCATAAGTCCTAATCCCATAAATCCAAAGGTAAACTCAGAAACAGAGGTTTTCATTAGATAATCCGTCCTTCTAATTCTGCATACTTTCGTAGCTTTTGCATAATACCTTCAAATTGAACAGGTGTTATAGACTGTTCACCGTCACAAAGAGCACATTCTGGGCAGTTATGTACTTCTATCATTAAACCATCTGCACCAACTGCTATAGCTGCTTTTGCCATAGGTTCTACCATCCAGTTAAGTCCAGTTGCATGACTTGGATCAACAATAACAGGTAGGTGTGTTACTTTTTTTAAGTAAGGTACAACACTTAAATCTAAGGTATTTCGAGTGTAATTATCAAAAGTACGAATACCTCTTTCACACAAAATGATATTTTCGTTACCTGCGGACATAATATATTCGGCTGACATTAAAAATTCTTTTACTGTAGCAGCCAGTCCTCTTTTTAAGAGAATTGTTTTTTTACACTGACCGAGCTCTTTAAGTAAATCGAAGTTTTGCATATTTCTAGCACCAATTTGAATAACATCAACGTCGTCAAAGAATTCAAGTTGCTTAATAGCCAT
>CALNCH010000246.1 GCA_937875245.1 uncultured Spirochaetaceae bacterium | reverse complement strand
TTGAAAAAGAGATGAGAGGATACATTCAAAGTTATTCCATTTTCTTTCCTTCTCAAGAAGTTCATTATTGTAAAGTACTTTCTGAAAAAGGAAGATTATTGGATGTGTTTACTCCCCAAAGAGAAGATTTCTTAAAATAGGATGACAAAAAGCTTATATACATTTACCCTTATTTTATGATATAGTCTACAACATTACTGCCCCCTCCTGGTCAGGTACTAGAGAGGGTCGTAGCAATTACGAATACTGTGCCTTTCTACCAGATTGGCCGCAAGGAGCTTCTTAAAATGGATAATCACGAAATTACCATGGAAAAAATTGTCAGTCTCTGCAAACGTCGGGGATTTGTATTTCAGTCATCAGAAATTTATGGTGGTCAAGCAGGTGCTTGGGACTATGGTCCACTAGGAATCGAGCTGAAAAAAAACATTCAGCAAGCATGGTGGAAAGAAATGACCCAGCTACATGACAACATCGTTGGTCTTGATGCCGCAATCTTAATGCACCCCCGTGTTTGGGAAGCTTCTGGCCACGTTGCCAACTTCTCAGATCCACTAGTAGATTGTAAACAATGTAAGATGCGTTATCGAGCAGATAACATGGATCAAGAAGCATTAGCTGCAAAAAAATGTCCAGCTTGTGGTGGTGAATTAACTGAACCACGTGCTTTTAACTTGATGTTTAAAACTCATATTGGTGCTGCAGAAGATTCTGCAAGTATTGTGTATCTTCGCCCTGAAACTGCTCAGGGTATTTATGTAAACTACAAAAATATTATCCAATCTAACCGTATGAAAATTCCTTTTGGAATTGCTCAAGTAGGAAAGGCTTTCCGTAACGAAATTGTAACTAAAAACTTTATTTTCCGAACCTGTGAATTTGAACAAATGGAAATGCAGTTTTTCGTAAAACCAGGAGATGACGATAAGTTCTTCGATTATTGGAGAGAACAACGTTGGAATTTCTACAAAAAGTACGGTATTCGCATGGAAAAACTTCGCTGGTATCACCATGAAAAGTTAGCTCACTATGCAAAAGATGCCTACGATATTGAATACGAATTCCCAATGGGCTTTCAAGAATTGGAAGGTGTTCATAACAGAACCAACTTTGACCTTACCAAACATACAGAGTTTTCAGGTAAAGATATGCAGTACATTGACCAAGATAATGGCAATGAAAAATATATTCCTT
>CALNCH010000245.1 GCA_937875245.1 uncultured Spirochaetaceae bacterium | reverse complement strand
GAAAACACGATTACCCTTCCTTTATGGCCAGACATGAGTCAAGAAGATATTGATAGAGTTATTTCTACTGTAATTGATACTGGAAAGCAAAATTATGAGTGCTAAGAGAAAATATTTAAATAAACTTGATTTTGCCTCTATTTTTTATTCAGACTTAGAAAATGAAGCTGACTTGTATGCAGTAATTGTACGTAGTCCCATTTCTTCTGGTACAATTAGATCTATTTCAACAGGAATTTTACCAGAAGGATACACCTTAATTACTGCCGCTGACATTCCTGGTGTAAATCAATTAGAAACTGTTGACACCCTTTTTCCTATCCTTGCATATGAACGTATTTCATATCAGGGAGAACCTATTGGTATTTTAGTTGGACCAGACATTCTTGAACTTCATAAAATTATGCACAAACTAGATATTCGTTTTACTCGTTCTACTCAAATTGAACCAAGCCAACATGTTTTACCTGATAATGTTATTGTTGCAAAAAAAATTGTGTCTGTTGGAGAATGGGATACTGTATACAACGAATCTTCTTTGAAAATAGAACATAAATACAGCTCAGATTTAAAATCGGAGGGTTTTACCGAAACGGCAGGTGCCTTTTGCCGTTATAAAACCACAGAAATGACTGTATGTACCCCAACTCTTTGGGCAAGTCATTTACGTAAAAATCTATGTCGTGTTCTTGGAATAGAACCAGATTTGTTACGTATTCAAAAAACATTACCTCAAAATGTTAAAACTACTATTCCATGGTTTAATACATTAACTGCAATTCATTGTGCTTTAGCTTCTTTTATTACAAAAAAATCAGTTTTTTTATCTTTAGATAGGGCCTCTCAAATACTGTATGGCGAACGTAATTTTCCAATTACTATTACTCATAGAACAGCTTTTACACCAGAAGGAATTATTAAAGCTGCAAATGTTACCATTCTCATTGACGGTGGTGCATTCAGTCCTTTTTTACAGACTTTTCTTGAAAGGCTAATAGTTTCGTCTCTAGGAAATTATCAGCCCGAAACTTTTAGAATTGAAGCTTATGCCATAAGATCTTCAACCCCACCTTGTTCTGATTCTTTGCAATGGATTGATTCATATGGAATATTTGCTATTGAAAGTCAACTAGAAGAAATTGCTCGGATAACTAACAAAAATCCTTCAGAAATAAGAATAAGTAATTTACACCTAGAACAAGATGTGAATCTATTTCCTTTTATATTTAATCGCTCAGACATACCAGAATTGTTTCATATTGTATTGCAAAAAAGTGATTTTAATCGAAAGTATTTTTCTTATGGATTTACCCATTTTAAAAATGATGACATAGATGGTCATATTCCAATAAGAGGAATAGGTCTTTCCTCAGGTTTTGAAGGGTGTGGATATATGGGGTCCCCTATAAATACCTCAAAAATAAGCATGGAAGTCACTATGGAAAAAAATGGTTCTGTAACAATTCACTCTCATGCACCTTCTGCCAGTGTTTTTGCTATATGGAAAAGTCTTGTATCCAGTCTTTTGGATATCCCCATTAATTTAATTGTTCTCGATAGTAAATTTGAAGTTGACGAAGAATCTATCATACCAGAAACGGTTATGGAAAATATTAGTATTATGACTCATCTTCTAAAAAAATGTTGTACAGCGATTCAAAAACAACGATTTAGACAACCTTTGCCTATTAGCATAAAGCGAACAAACTCTAATTCCAAAAAAAATGAATGGAATAACATTGACTTAGTTGGAAAACCTTTTCACAGTTCATCAACAGGAGTAGCGGTTGCTGAAATTGAAATAAATCCTGTTACTTATTCTTTTTTTATTAGAGGAATTTGGTTGGCCATTGATGGAGGATTACTTTTAGATGAAAAACGAGCAGAATCTGCTATCCAACAAAAAGTACAACAATTACTTTCACAATTAATGAAAAAAACCATTCTTCCAGTAGAAAAAGTTTCTGTTACTTTTTTGAAAAAAAATAATGAACCAAAACAAATTGGAGAATTAGTACAAACTATTTTACCTGTTGCCATTACCAATGCTTTATCCCAAGCATTACAGACAACAATTGAGTCTATACCAGTTTCTACTGATATTTTGTATACCCTTTTGAATAGTAAGGATTCTGAAGAATGAAAATCCCCTTGTTAATTAATGATGAAAAAAAAATGGTCGAATGCGAAACAGGAGAATTACTTTTATCAGTATTACGTAAGTTAAATTTACTTTCTGTAAAATTTGGTTGTAGTAAAGGTAGTTGTGGAGCATGTATGATTCTGCTAGATGGTCTTCCGGTCCCTTCATGTGCGATTCCAGCTATTGCCTGCCGTGAATCATCAATTATAACCATGGAGTATTTTTCAAAAACTCCAGATTTTACAGATATTCAAGAAGGATTTACAGAAGCAGGAGTACAAACCTGTGGGTATTGCAATGCAGGAAAATATTTTGTTGCATACCATATTATTTCAACTTATAGTAGACCTACTAAAGAGTTGATACAAGAACACCTTTCTGACCTTACTTGCAAATGTGTAGAAACAGATTTGCTCACTTTAGGTGTGTTAAAAGCAGGTGCAAAAAGACGAAAACGATTAACAGGTGCCACACATGGAAAAAAATAAATCAACTGTTTATTACACAAATAATTTAGATAATGTTTTATCCCAGTTAAAAGCAATGCCACAAACTTCGATTTATGCAGCT
>CALNCH010000244.1 GCA_937875245.1 uncultured Spirochaetaceae bacterium | reverse complement strand
TTCATTGGGGTACTTTAGAAGTTCCAGGCCCCCAATTTAATACCAATATTGGCTCTCAAAAAGATATTTTTAATAGCCTTGCCCTTGTGTGGGACATACCCTTTTTATGGAATGGATTAGCAGAAAACAGTACCCAAGCTAGTTGGAACTATGACCAAATAGACTACACTGACTTAAATGGCAACAGTCTTCATACCTTACATACTTTTTTTGGAGCTAGTAATTGGGCTTTTTATGTAAATTCCCTATTAGAAATCAGACTAAAAATCGATGGAACCTTAGCCTACTTACAATCTACAAATTGCACCCCTTCTGACATCCTTTTGCCTATGGCTGGGTTTCAACTAGGGGGAAATCTAAGCCTACCACACAATATCAACTTATATCCCTCTGTTAAAATAGTTACTAATTCCAGTACTTGGATGCCAGTCCCAAAAATAGGTTTTGAAAAACAAATCAACAACTCTTCTAAACTTACTTTTAATGGATTTGGTATTTTTACCTTTCCTACCCTAAATCAGTTATACTGGGCAGATTCTGCTTTTGCTTCTGGAAACAAAAACTTAGAGAACGAAAAAGGTTGGGGAGCAGATATTGGATTTTATGCCCAAAATAGTGAAGTAGAATTTTCAGGGACAGCATACACGGCTTGGTACCAAAATAAAATTCAGTGGGCTACGGTACAAGGTAAAAGTATGGCAACTAATGTGGGAGAAGCGGCCTATTTTGGCGGTTCTTTACAAACTAAGTGGAAACCAACCACCAGTCTTTTATTATCTTTATCCTACGATTGTAACGCCACCTTTTTGCTTACAGGAGACCTAACCCTTTCAGACAACAGGCGAATAATGTATACCCCCCTTCATACAGCGAGTTTTGAAACAAGATATACCAATAAAAAATACAGCCTTAGTTTGATAGGTAGTTACACCGGAAAACAATATCTTTCCAATCTTAATGCAGCTTTTATTGATCCTTACTTTCTGTTGGATTTTTATGGTACCTATTACTTGGGAGAAAAACTGACTATTAAAGGTTCTGTTATCAACTTGATGAATGTATCTTTTTACAGAGTAGAAAATTATCCTATGCCTGGAATATCAGTGTCATTAGGATTAACCTATGAATTCTAATCATAAAGCCCTTTTAGCCACAGCAGTATTTTACTTATTGATATGGCTAACCGGGCAAGTGATATGGCAGTGGACTCCCCCTACAAATAATCTAGACTTTTATAATGAAAAAACTATTTCTATAAAATTACAAGAAACAACACAAAAGATAGTGAAAACAGAAAAGATAGAGAAAACAGAAAATCTGTCTGCACCAGAACCAAAAAACGAAACATTTACTTCAAACCTTGCAGAAAAAAAACCAAGTGAAACAGATTTGGCCGGCTCTAACGAAAACACCAGCGATACCCAAGTAATTACCAGCGATACCCAAGTAAATACCAGCAATACCCAAGTAAACACCAGCGATACCCAAATAAATACCAGCAATACCCAAGTAAATACTGACAATTCCCAAGGGAGTTCACCAAGTAACTTCTACCCAAGTATCCCCACCATTTTAGAAAAAAA
>CALNCH010000243.1 GCA_937875245.1 uncultured Spirochaetaceae bacterium | reverse complement strand
ACTTAAAAACACAGTGGTTTTTATTACATCTTTCATTGTGTAGCCTGATGCTTCCAAAATTGCCTTTACATTGTTCAAAGATTGACGGGTTTGCTCTCCAATTGTTGTTCCTCCAAAAGTACCAGTTGCAGGATTAATAGGAATTTGACCAGAGGTATATATAAAAGGTGGAACAATAATTGCCTGGGAATAAGGACCGATAGCAGAAGGTGCATTTGAAGTTGATACTATTTCTTTCATAAACTCTCCAATAAGTAATAGAATTTCACTATTTAGTGTATATTCATTATCTCTTATAAAACAATAAAAGCAAGTAAGATTTAGAGTTATTTATCAGAAATCAAGTTTAAATAGCTTTCGACTTGTTCCAATTCTTGGGGTGTATCAATGTCCATGCTTTCTTCTAGTGTAGTAAAAGGAATTGAAATTACTAAATCAGGATATTGTTTTATTACAAAAGAACCTGTTTTTCCTTCTGGCAAAGTAGTTAATAAGGGTACCAAATTTTGAGGAAATAAAACTGGATTACCCTGTTTTGCCCTTACAATTTTTGTTGGATCTTGGGTAAAGCCATCAATTATTTTTAATATTGTAGTAGCAGATAAAAGGGGTTGGTCTGCTACACAAAAAAGGGTGCCTTGTGGTTCCTTATTTTCCAGTGAAGCCTTTGCACCTAAAGCAATGGAGTCAGAAATTAAAGGTTGTGTATGTAGTATAACAGTGCAACCTTTTTCGCCAGCAGTAAGAGCAATGGATTCCCAGCGAGTTACTACGATGGGTGGTAACACATTCGGATTTTCTTTTTGGCACAAAAATAAGGTATCCAAAATATAGGTAAAAAGTGGTTTGTTACCTAAAGAAAGCAACAGTTTATTTTGACCAAACCTTTTTCCGGCTCCAGAGGCCATAACCACTGGCTGTATTTTCATTATTTTTTTCCCTTCTGTAAGATTCTCATAGAATTTAGTATTGCTATGAATGATACACCTACGTCGGCAAAAACTGCAAGCCACATATTAGCAAAGCCAAAGGCTCCCATTATCAAAACAATTCCTTTTGTTCCTAAGGCAAATACAATATTTTGCTTTACAATTCCTATGGTTTTTCCTGCAATTTTAATTGCTTCTGCAATTTTTTTTGGATTATCATCCATGAGAACAATATCTGCCGCTTCTATTGCCGCATCTGAACCCATGCCTCCCATAGCAATTCCTACATCAGAACGAGTCAGAACAGGGGCATCGTTGATACCATCTCCCACAAAGGCAATTACTCTTTTTTTCTTACCAGTATTTTTGTTTTCATTTTCCATAATCTCTTCAAGCTTTGTAACTTTATC
>CALNCH010000242.1 GCA_937875245.1 uncultured Spirochaetaceae bacterium | reverse complement strand
ATCTACAAAAGCAGGACTAGAAGAGATTAAACTTGCTGGAAAACGAAATCAAAAAGTTTTTGTTGAAACCTGCCCTCAATATCTTACCTTAACCGATTCTGTATATAAGTTAAAAGATTTTGAAGGAGCTAAATTTGTTTGTTCTCCTCCAATCAGAAGTAAAAAAGATCAACAAGCATTGTGGAAGGCTCTTTCCACAGATGGCCTAAGTGGAGAGATTCAAACAATTTCTACAGATCATTGTTCCTTCAATTTTTGTGGACAAAAAGATTTGGGAAAAAATGATTTTTCAAAAATTCCGAATGGACTACCTGGATTACAACATCGTCCACAACTGATTTTTACCTTTGCACAAATAGGTGATAAAAAAGAAAAACTTACCCCTTCTCAGTTTTCTTCCCTAATGGGAGAAAACGCCGCTAAATTGTTTCCTTTGCGTGGTACTTTACGAGAAGGTTCCTTTGCAGATATTACGGTTTGGAATCCAGACTACAAAGGTGTTATTCATGCTCTTGATTCATATCACCAGTGTGATTATTCACCTTATGAAAACATAGAAATACAAGGTCGTGCAGAACAAGTTATTGTGAACGGAATTATAGTCGCAAGTCAGGGAGTAGTAATTGCAGAAAATCAAGGCCATTATATAAAACGACATACCGGTTTTCCTAACTAAAAGTTACTACGACAGCTCTCATTTTATCTTTACCAGAATTTGTCCTAGTGGGCATATTGCTTCCATTGGATTCAAAACATTAACGGTATCATCCTTTTTTTTTATTTTTTTGAAACTTTATTTCACTTTTCGCAATTTATCTGATATACTACTATTATTTGGAGGATATTATGACAAAAGATACTTCTTGTGCTTACTGTATGGAAGGTGATTTAGTTGCTAAATTTGGGTATCCCTGCTGTACACTAGATACTTGTACAGTGTATGTATTCAAAGAACAAAGTAAAAAAGGCCGATGCATTTGTGCCTATAAGAACCATGTTAGCGAAATTGTGGATTTAACAGATGAAGAAAGAAATGCTTTTTTTGCCGATGTAGCAAAGGTAGCTAAAGCTCTTCATAAAGCTTTTTCACCAGATAAAGTAAACTATGGAGCTTACGGAGACACAGGAGGTCACTTACACTTTCATCTTTGTCCTAAATATAAAGGTGGAGATGAATGGGGAGGAACTTTCACTATGAATAGTGGAAAAGTACTACTAAGTGATGCAGAATATGAGGCTTTAGCTCAGGCTATCAGAGATAATTTATAGTCTACTACCCTTGTTATCCCCTGTTACCCTAAAAAATAATTAGAAAAACTAAATTTTTTTTAGTTTTTCTATTGCTTTTTTTTTATTACGTGGTACTATTTAGCTATAACACTATAGGTATTAGTGCAGGGGACACAATGGAAACAATAAAATGGGTAGAAAATACAATGCCCAAAACTCAAGACACCCAATTATCAGTTATGTCTTTAGAGAAAGTAAATGAGGCACGACAATTTCATGAGAGTTTCCCCCAATATGAGAAAACTCCTCTCCTTCAATTAAAATCCATGGCAACAGAATTAGGTCTAAAATCATTTTTCGTAAAAGACGAAAGCTATCGATTTGGACTTAACGCTTTTAAGGTTTTAGGTGGTTCTTTTGCAATGGCAAATTACATTGCAGAAAAACTACATAAAGACGTAGGACAGATGACTTATCAATACCTTACTAGCCCACAATTAAAAAAAGAATTTGGACAAGCAACTTTTTTTACCGCTACTGATGGCAATCATGGTCGAGGAGTCGCTTGGGCTGCAAATAAATTAGGACAAAAATCCGTAGTGCTTATGCCCAAAGGTTCAACTAAACCCCGATTTGATAACATTGCAAAAGAAGGGGCATCGGTAACTATCGAAGAAGTAAATTATGATGAATGTGTTCGTAAGGCCAATGCCATGGCAGAAGCAACTCCTAATGGAGTAATGGTGCAAGATACAGCCTGGGACGGATACGAAAAGATTCCTAGCTGGATAATGGAAGGATACGGTACTATGGCCAGCGAAGCTGTAGAACAATTAAAAGAAGCTGGTATCGATAGACCCACTCATATATTTATTCAAGCAGGGGTAGGCTCTTTGGCAGGTGCAGTTCAAGGTTATTTTGCAAATTTGTATCCCTCAAATTGTCCAACTACTGTTATTATGGAAGCCCAGGTTGCAGATTGCTTATTTCGAAGTGCTTCTACTTCAGATGGCCATATCGAGTTTGCTACTGGAGATTTAAACACCATCATGGCAGGACTTGCTTGTGGAGAGCCTAACACCATCAGTTTTGATATATTAAAAAATCATAGCCATTTTTTTATTTCTTGTCCTGATTGGGTTTCAGCCCTGGGAATGAGAATGTTAGCATCCCCTCTCAAAGGCGACACTCCGGTAATAAGTGGAGAAAGTGGAGCTGTTGGTATGGGCTTAATTGCAACAATAATGACAAATCCTCAATACAAAGACCTCAAAAAAGCATTAAAACTGGACAAAAATAGTTCTGTTCTCATGTTTTCTACCGAAGGGGATACAGATCCTGAAAATTGGAGAAATATCGTCTGGGGTGGAAAACAAATACTATAAAGAAGGAGAAAACATGGATTTTATAGCACTAAAAAATAAAGCTAGTGAGTATGAAGCTGATATGACTAAGTTTTTACGGGATTTAGTACTCATACCTGGTGAAAGTACAGGAGAAAAAGGTCATATCGATAGAATAGCCGCTGAAATGAAAAAACTAGACTTTAATAAGGTTGAAATTGATCCCATGGGCAACGTTTTAGGATACATGGGAACCGGAAAAAAACTCATAGCCTTTGATGCCCATATTGATACAGTAGGAATAGGAAATCGTAGTAACTGGAATTTCGACCCTTATCAAGGTTATGAAACACCAGAAGAAATTGGTGGTCGAGGTACGTCTGATCAAATGGGTGGTATTGTTAGTGCTATATATGGTGCAAAAATTATGAAAGACTTAGGACTTTTATCAGATTTATACACCGTATTAGTTACTGGTACCGTACAAGAAGAAGATTGTGATGGTTTATGTTGGCAATATATTATCAAGGAAGATAAAGTTCGTCCTGAATTTGTGGTCTCAACAGAACCAACAGATGGTGGAATTTATCGGGGACAAAGAGGACGAATGGAAATCAGAGTTGATGTACAAGGTATTTCTTGCCATGGCTCAGCACCTGAACGGGGTGACAATGCAATCTATAAAATGGCAGATATTTTACAAGATATTCGATCTTTAAATGATAATAATGCCACCGGAAAAGAAGACATATTAGGATTAAGCAAAATGCTGGACAAAAAATTTAACCCTCAATGGGAAGAAGCTCAATTCTTAGGAAGAGGTACTATCACTCCTTCTGAAATCTTCTTTACTTCACCAAGTAGATGTGCTGTTGCGGATTCTTGCTCAGTATCTTTAGATCGCCGAATGACAGCCGGTGAAACTTGGGAAAGTTGCCTCGGCGAAATTCGTAATCTCCCAGCAGTAAAAAAATATGGTGACAAGGTTTCTGTCTCTATGTACAACTATGAAAGACCAAGTTATACAGGATTAGTATATCCTATCGAATGTTATTTCCCAACATGGGTAATTCCAAAGGATCACAAAGTAACAAAAGCATTAGAAACCGCATATAAAAATTTATATGGGGAAACTCGACTTGGAAACGCTGAAACAGAATCAATGAGAAAACAAAGACCTCTTACAGACAAATGGACTTTTAGTACCAATGGAGTTTCTATCATGGGAAGAAATGGAATCCCTTGCATAGGTTTTGGTCCTGGAGCAGAAGCTCAAGCCCACGCACCTAATGAAAAAACATGGAAAGTTGATTTAGTACGCTGTGCTGCAGTGTACGCAACATTACCAACAATGTATTGCAAATAAATTAAGGAGACTTTTATTATGGACACAAAATTACAAGCTTATATTGATCGATTAAACAAGCTTAACTTCAAAGAAATGTATAATAACGATTTTTTTCTTACTTGGGAAAAAACTGATGATGAAATTGAAGCTACCTTTATAGTAGCAGATGTGCTTCGTTATCTAAGAGAAAACAACATAGATGTTTCTATTTTTGAAAGTGGATTAGGCATCAGTTTATTCCGGGATAATTCTACCCGAACAAGATTTTCTTTTGCTTCTGCTTGTAACTTACTAGGACTAGAAGTACAAGATTTAGACGAAGGCAAAAGCCAAATTGCTCATGGAGAAACAGTGAGAGAAACAGCCAACATGATTTCTTTTATGGCAGATGTTATTGGTATTCGAGATGATATGTACATCGGAAAAGGTAATACCTATATGCATCAAGTAAGTAATGCAGTTCAAGAAGGACACAAAGAAGGCATTTTGGAACAAAGACCAACCCTAGTAAACCTTCAATGTGATATAGATCATCCAACCCAATGTATGGCTGATATGCTACACCTGATTCATTATTTTGGTGGGATTGAAAACATGAAAGGAAAGAAAATCGCCATGACCTGGGCATATAGCCCCAGCTATGGAAAACCTCTTTCTGTTCCCCAAGGTGTAATAGGATTAATGACAAGATTTGGAATGGATGTAGTTTTGGCCCATCCTGAAGGCTATGAAGTTATGCCAGAAGTAGAAAAGACCGCAAAAGAAAATGCAAAGAATTCCGGAGGCAGTTTTACTAAAACTAATTCCATGAAAGAAGCTTTTAATAATGCAGACATAGTCTATCCAAAAAGCTGGGCTCCTTTTGCCGCTATGGAAAAAAGAACTGATTTGTATGGAAAGGGTGATACCGAAGGCATTAAAAAATTAGAAAAAGAACTTTTAGCTCACAATGCAATGCATAAAGATTGGGAATGTACTGAAGAATTAATGTCTACTACAAAAAATGGAAAAGCTTTGTACTTACATTGTTTACCTGCTGATATTACTGATGTTTCTTGTGATGAGGGAGAAGTAGCAGCCAGTGTCTTTGATCGTTATCGAGACCCTCTTTACAAACAGGCAAGTTTTAAACCCTATATTATTGCAGCGATGATTTTTTTAGCAAAAATAAAAGATCCCGCAACTACATTGAAAGCAATAAAAGACCGTGGTACAAAGCGTCGTTATTTGTAACAAAGGCGGTATGATAAAAATACTTTCCTGTATTTTTATCACCCTTAGTTTTGCTTGGAAAAACTAAGAATCGTGCCATACATGGCACGCCCTTAACAGGGTGTTTTTATAGGAGTTCATATGAGGATCGTGATTGCATTAGGTGGAAATGCTCTGGGGAACAATTTAACAGAGCAAATGATTGCGGTTAAAAATACCTCAAACGCTATTGCTGATTTGATTGAACAGGGTCATGAAGTAATTATCAGCCATGGAAATGGTCCACAAGTTGGAATGATACAAAATGCTATGACAGAACTGGTAAAATCCGATCCTCGATATCCTATCATTCCTTTATCAGTTTGCGTAGCAATGAGTCAAAGTTATATTGGTTATGATTTGCAAAATGCTCTTCGTGAAGAACTGTTAAATCGAGGAATAGTTAAAGGAGTTGCTACTGTTATTACCCAAGTAATGGTAGATCCGTCTGACCCGGCCTTTCAAAAACCTACAAAACCAATCGGTCGCTTTATGAATAAAGCAGAAGCTGACAAATTAGTTCGCCTTAAAGATTACATTATGGTTGAAGATGCAGGACGAGGTTGGCGTCGTGTTGTAGCCAGCCCTAAACCCATCGGTATAGTTGAGATTGAAACAATACGTGCATTGAACAATGCAGGTAAAATAGTTATTGCTTGTGGTGGAGGTGGAATTCCAGTAATAAAAGAAGGGAATCACCTACGAGGAGCAAGTGCTGTTATTGATAAAGATTTTGCCAGTTGCTTATTAGCAAAAGAGCTAGATGCTGATTTTTTAGTAATTTTAACTGCTGTTGAAAAAGTAGCCATTTATTTTGGAACGCCGAAACAACAATGGCTAAGCAATATCGACACTAACCAAGCAAAGCAATATTGCAAAGAAGGTCATTTTGCACCAGGCAGTATGTTGCCAAAAGTTCAAGCCGGTATC
>CALNCH010000241.1 GCA_937875245.1 uncultured Spirochaetaceae bacterium | reverse complement strand
TTGTATACAAGAATAGAGACTCTTCTTTATTAAACGGTTTATTGTACTTGCAAAAATATCTTCATAGCTGTATCTTATACGATAGTAAAATTGGAACAGGATTTTATTTCTGTACTGTTTATATGCATAATTTTTTTATTAAGGACGGCACTATGTCAGAAAAAAACATGGTAATGATCGACGGTAATACCGCTGCTGGTCACGTAGCACACGCTGTTAGTGAGGTAATATCAATTTATCCTATTACTCCTTCCAGTCCAATGGGTGAAGTTGCTGATGAGTATTCAGCAAAGGGTAAGAAAAACATTTGGGGAACCGTTCCTGATGTTGTTGAAATGCAGTCCGAAGCTGGTGCAGCAGGAGCTGTTCACGGAGCTTTGACAACTGGTGCATTAAGCACAACTTTCACTGCATCTCAGGGTCTTCTTTTGATGATTCCTAACATGTACAAAATTGCTGGCGAATTAACAAGTACTGTTTTCCACGTAGCTGCTCGTGCTCTTGCAACCAGTTCTCTTTCTATTTTTGGTGATCACCAAGACGTTATGGCTTGTCGTCAGACAGGTTGGGCAATGTTAGATTCTAACAGTGTTCAGGAAGTTATGGACATGGCTGTTATTTCTCATTCATCAACCCTTCGTTCACGTATTCCTTTTATACATTTCTTTGATGGTTTCCGAACTTCTCACGAAATTCAGAAAGTTGAAGAAGTTTCTTATGAAGTAATCCAGAAAATGATTGATGACGACTTGGTTCGTGCTCACCGTGCTCGTGGTTTAACTCCAGAAGCACCAGTTGTACGTGGTACAGCTCAGAACCCAGACGTTTATTTTCAGAGCCGAGAAGGTGTTAACAAATACTACGAAGCTGTTCCTGGTATTGTTCAAGAAGAAATGGATAAATATGCTAAACTTACAGGTCGCCAATATCACTTGTTTGACTATGTAGGTGCTAAAGATGCTGAAAAAGTTATCGTAATCATGGGTTCAGGTGCTGAAACATGTGATGAAACTGTTGAAGCTCTTGTAGCAAAAGGTGAAAAAGTTGGTGTTCTTAAAGTTCGACTTTATCGTCCTTTCAAAGCAGATGCTTTTATTGCAACTATTCCTGCATCTTGTAAAGCTCTTGCTATTATGGATCGAACAAAAGAACCAGGTTCTATTGGTGAACCATTATATGAAGATGTTCAGACAGCTCTTGCAGAAACTGGACGTAAAATTGATGTAGTTCTTGGTGGACGTTACGGTCTTGGTTCAAAAGAATTTACACCTGCTATGGTAAAGGGTATTTTTGATAACCTTTCTGGCAAAAAAATGAATCACTTTATTGTTGGTATTGAAGACGACGTTCTTGGACAGAGTATTGCTTATGACAATTCTTTCACATTGGAAGAAGAAGGCATGAACGAAGCTATGTTCTACGGTCTTGGTGCTGATGGTACTGTTGGTGCTAACAAAAACTCAATCAAAATAATTGGTGAAGCAAAACCTGAACTTAATGCTCAAGCTTACTTCTCATATGACTCTAAAAAATCTGGTGGTTTCACTGTATCTCACTTACGATTTGGAAAGGGTTCTATTCGACGACCTTACTTAATTACATCAGCTGACTTCGTAGCTTGTCATAAGTTCACCTACATGGAAGTTTACAACATGTTGGAAACAGCAAAAGTTGGTGGAACCTTCCTTTTGAACAGCCCCTTTGATGCAGCACACGTATGGGAAAACATTCCAGTTGAACAGCAGAAAGTTATCATCGAAAAGAAATTAAATTTCTATGTAATCGATGCTTTCAAAATTGCTGAAGCAACAGGTATGGGTACTCGTATCAACACTGTTATGCAGGCTGCATACTTCAAAATTTCAGGTGTACTTGATGAAGCAACTGCAGTTAAGTACATGAAGAAATTTATTGAAAAATCATACAGCAAGAAAGGTATGGACGTTGTAGAAAAGAACTACAAAACAGTTGATGCTGCTCTTAACGCTGTAGAAAAAGTAAACTATCCTTCAACAACAGCTGGAAACTTTCACATGAAACCAGGCATGGGTGCTGCAAAGGACTCTTTCGTAAAAGAAGTTCTTGGTGCAATGGTTGTACAACAGGGAGACAAATTACCTGTTTCTAAGTTGCCAGAAGACGGTACTTTCCCATCAGGAACAACACAGTACGAAAAACGTGCTGTTGCAGAAAAAGTTCCAGAATGGGATCCAGATACCTGTATTCAGTGTGGTCAGTGTACCGTAGTTTGTCCTCATGCTTGTATGCGTATAAAGACTCTGGATGATGCTGCTGTTGCAAAAGCTCCTAAGGGCTTCAAAACAACAGAAGTAAAGCCAAAAGCAGAAGCCGGAAAGAAAGTTGTTCTTCAAGTTTCAACAGAAGACTGTACAGGTTGTGGGCTTTGTGTTTCAGTTTGTCCTGCAAAGAACAAGGCAGATGATACAAAGCGAGCAATTAATTTGGTTCGCTATACAGAAGAAGTTCGTGAAATTGAAGCTGTAAACTGGGATTACTTCCTCTCTTTACCAGAAGTTGATCCTAAAACATTAAATCTTGGTACTCCAAAAGGTCTTTCTATGAAACGACCTTTATTCGAGTTCTCTGGTGCTTGTGCTGGTTGTGGTGAAACTCCTTATATCAAATTACTTTCACAGTTATTTGGTGATAGATCAGTTATTGCAAACGCTACAGGTTGTTCTTCAATCTATGGTGGTAACTTACCTTCAACTCCTTATGCTAAAAATGCAGAAGGCCGTGGTCCAGCTTGGTCAAACTCATTGTTTGAAGATGCAGCTGAATTTGGGCTTGGTATGCGCTTAACAAGTGACAAACTTGCAGAATATGCTCGTGAAGTTGCTGAAGCAGTAAAAGCTAAGGGAATTGCAGTAGCTACAATTGATAAGATTCTTGCTAATACACAAGCAGATGATGCTGCTATCGTTCAGCAGAGAGCTGATATTGATACTCTTAAAAACGAATTGGCTGGAAACAAGGATGCAACTGCAGTTGAACTTGCATCATTAACAGACCATTTCGTAAAACGATCACACTGGGTAATCGGTGGTGATGGTTGGGCATATGATATTGGTTTTGGTGGTTTAGACCATGCTCTTGCTTCTGGTAGAAATATTAACATTTTAGTACTGGATACTGAAGTTTACTCAAATACCGGTGGACAGATGTCAAAAGCAACTCCTATTGGTGCTGTTGCAAAATTTGCTGCTTCTGGTAAAGTAACAAGCAAAAAAGATCTTGGTATGATCGCAATGTCTTATGGTTATGTTTATGTAGCACGTGTATCTATGGGTGCAAACATGAATCAGGTAATCAAAGCAATGCGAGAAGCAGAAAGCTATGACGGACCATCATTGGTTATCGCATACAGTCACTGTATCAACCATGGTATTAACATGTCTAATGGTTTAACAAACCAGAAAGAAGCAGTTACTTGCGGATTATGGCCATTATACCGATATGACCCACGTCTTGCAGACCAGGGAAAAAATCCATTCCAGCTTGATTCAAAAGAACCAGACTTCAATTTAGCAGACTTTATGTACAAAGAAGTTCGATTCAAGAGCTTGAAAGTTGCAAATCCTGATAGAGCAGCAATGCTGTTGGAAAAGGCTGTTGCAAAAGCAAAGCGTCAGTATAAAGAATACAAATACTTATCTGAAAGAGATTTCTAATTTCTTGTAAGAAGATAGTATAAGTATACGAAAAGGCCCTCTGATAATTTCAGAGGGTTTTTTTTATTTTAGATGGTATTCTTTATTTCTTTATCGATTTTTTCTCGATTTAAATAATAGGTATATAGTGAATGTCCTGTTTTGTTAATTTTTCGCATTTTTTCAACATAATTGCTATTTGGTTGTAATTCATCTGCGTCTGCCAATAGATTATTTGCTTTATCGTTTTCTTCACGGTCAAAATACATTTGTGACAAGTAAATCTTTGCATAAAATTGCTCTGCATCTGTATTAGCTCTTTCTACTGCTTTTTCAAAGTGTTGCAGTGCTTTTTTCTTGCTTCCACCAGCAAAACCAGGTGCTTGAAACAACCATTGTCCCATACTGGATAAACCATAACAAAAATCTGGATCTTGTTCTAATGCAAATTCATAATGCTTTTTGATAACTAAACCTGCTGACATAGCTTTTGTAGTACTCATAAATTGCATGGTGCAAGAAATGACATCTCCAAAGGTGCTATGTAACCATTTATTTGTATCTTTTTCATTATTTGATTTAAACCATTCAACATTTTTATTATATTGAGGAGTAATAAGAGGTTCTAATTTAGGATGCTTTAAATCAATCTCAACATAATAATTATAACGTTCTAGATTGATAAAATTATCTAAAATTAATTTTGTTTCATTTGTGAAAAGAGAATATGCATCAGTTTGTACAAGGTTCTTTTCATACAAATCAATTTCGGAAAGGGCCTCTTCATTGGTTTTGCAACTAGTTAATGTCATGCGAAAATCCATTATATCATTAATGGCTTGTGTTTCTGTGTCACTTAATTCTGTGGCAGCTATTACTGGCATAAGGCAAAGCAGCGATAAAAATATAATTAATAATTTTTTCATAGTATTAAAAATACTTATGAAACCAAATTGTTACAATAGTTTTTTTATAATAGGAGTAAAAAGTGGATCAGAAAGTAGTGTATTATTCTGATGAATTGAATGATGATTTTGCGGGAGTATCAAGAGATACTATAACCATAGATCATAATTTTAAGTACAAGCATTCTTGGTTATGGAATTTTTTTGCTTTTATACTGTATAGAATAATAATGACACCTGTAGCATATTTTTACATGAAAATTAAATTCCATATGAAAGTAGAAAATGCTAAAGTATTAAAACAAGGAAAATCTGAATCTTATTTTATGTATGGAAATCATACTCAGCTACCTGGGGATGGCTATATTCCTACTATTCTCAATTTTCCAAAAGGAACTTTTTGCATAGTTAATGCTGATAACATTTCATTAAAAGGAACCCAAACCTTTATGACGATGATAGGTGCAACTCCACTACCAAATCAGATTTCTGGAATGAGAAATTTTATGGATTATATTGCATCAAAAGTAAGCAAAAAAAAAGGTATAGCAATTTACCCAGAAGCTCATATTTGGCCTTATTATACAAAAATACGACCCTTTAAAGAGGATTCCTTTCGATTTCCTATCATGCACAAAACAAAGGCTTTTTGCTTTACAACTACCTATCAAAAAAGAAAAAACAGTGATAAACCTAATATCACTGTGTATGTAGACGGTCCTTTTGAAGCCGATTTGACTTTAGGAAAAAAAGAAAGTCAGAAAAAAATGAGAGATGAAATATATAACACAATGGTTCAGCGTAGTAAAAACTCAACTTATGAATATGTTACCTAT
>CALNCH010000240.1 GCA_937875245.1 uncultured Spirochaetaceae bacterium | reverse complement strand
CCCAAGCAAAAAGTACCCACGTACCCAAGTTATTTACCTATACCTCTGTTTCCAACTGTTTGTCATCAATATTTGACTCCAATTCTTTTTCTGCCCCTATTCGGTTAAACCTAGACAATATTCGACCACAAGGTTCCTTAGGTCACTATTTAGAAGCTCATAAAAATCAGTTGCCCAAAATCGGGGAAAAGGGTACATTTGTCTACGCGGCGATTGGAAGCGAACGAGGCTGGACGGACAGGGAACGGCAAGAGTTTGATGAGTATGGTTTTGCAACTTGTAGCATGGGTGAACGGGTTTTGAGAACAGAAACCGCCGCCACAGTAGCAGCCTCAATTATTTTGGATAAGATGGAGATATTATAAAAGATGAATCAAGACAGTGTAAAAGATATGTTATTACAAATAGAATCCAGTGAATTGGAGTTTACAGTTACCTTTAGTGGCAAAGAAAGTGACAAAGTAAATGGATTATATAAACCAGAAAACCGAGAAATAATTCTTCACAATAAAAATTTTAAATCTGATAATCAATTGGTATATACGGCTATTCATGAATATACCCACCACTTGATTAACGAAAAGAAAATTGAAGAAAATCAGGGGCTTGCACCAATAAAAAACACTCGTGTTCATACTACAGAATTTTGGGCAAGATTTCACAGTCTTTTGGAAATAGCAGAACAAAAAGGACTATATGTAATTGGATTAGAAGATTCTCCTGAATTAGCAAAATTAACAGAAGAAATTCGAGAAAATTACATGAAAACCAACGGCCAACTTATGCAGGAATTTGGACGACTTTTAGGAAAAGCCTACGAATTGTGTAAAGCAGCCAACATTCGTTATGAAGATTATATTGACCGAGTATTAAAATTACCCCGTCAAGCCGCAAAAAGTATTACTCGTGTAAGTAACGTAGAAGTTGATCCTGCCTTAGGATACGAGAACATGAAAATGGTAGCTAGCCTTCCTACCCCAGAAAAAAGAGCAGAAGCACAACAGCAGATTTTGGAAGGGAAAAGTCCTGATTCTGTCCGTGCTGTTATGAAAAAGAAATCCCAAGAAGTTGATATTAAAACTAAATTAGAAAAAGAAAAAAAACGAATTGAAAAAACCATTTCTCAATTAACTAATCGTTTAGAAATGGTAGAGGAAAGTCTTGCGCAACTATAAAAAGTCCCACTCTTTTTTTCTTATTTTCGCACTGTGGAGTTTTTTCAACAGCTACAGCTTTTGTCAAACTACTCCCAGTGCTCCCACTATGCCTACGGTGTCTGTTCCATCACTTTCTAGCCCCAGCCTTCCTACAGTCAGTATTCCTACTTTTTCTAACAGTGGAACAAAAATCAACACAGAGGCTACAACTACTCCCAATACTTCAAATAGTAGTGCTACCAACTCTTTTAGTAAAACTACCAGTAGTAGCACATCAAACAGCAGTTCTTCTTTATCTACTGCTTCTGCTGCCCTTACTGCATCTGGCTTACAAAACATTACTTCTTTATTGGGAACAGGAGACACCAGTGCTTTATCTAGTATCACTGGACTTTCTGGGTTATCTGACTTTTCCAGTGCATCATCTACTCAATCCTATTCTACCAATTTATTACTGACACAAATAGTAGAGAAATTGAATCAGTTGGCAGAAAAAGTTGAGGGAACAACTTCAAATTCCAATCAAAGGGTGGAAGTAGGAAAACAAGGACAAATTACAAGTCCTAGTTCCATTTTACGGTTTAAAATAAATACGGTTAGTTTATTAGAATGAGATGGCACTTTTTTACTTACAGCAGACATTGCATATCAAATGAATAACGTTAAACGTACTGAAACTTGTTACTTATTGTTTAACGCACAAGATACTTCCGTTTTTAGTGTAGCCCTTTCGTTACAACAAGATACCGAAAATACCAAGTCTTATTTATATAAGTTGATGGAAAAAGCAACAAAACCATTACAGGCAACACGAACAGGGAATTTAGTTTCTTTACGAATTGCGGAAGATGATTTTTATTGCGACCTATTGCTGAATATTGCCTTCTAGTCCTATACTTTAAGCAT
>CALNCH010000239.1 GCA_937875245.1 uncultured Spirochaetaceae bacterium | reverse complement strand
AAATGATGCCCTCTTTGAATATGTGCGGCTTTTTGTATACTGGTGCTGATATTGGTGGTTTTGGTAGTGATGCTTCTGGTGATTTGGTTTTAAGATGGACAGCCTTAGGTGTCTTTACTCCCCTTATGAGAAATCACTGTTGTGGTACTCGGCCTCAAGAATGTTATCAATTTGGAATGTCTAAAGATTTTAAATCTGTAGTAAATCTGCGCTATGCATTAATTCCCTACCTTTACAGTGAATACATGAAAGCTGTTTTATCAAATACCATGTACTTTAAGCCTTTAGCTTTTGAATATGAAAATGATGAAAGAGCGCTAAGAACTGAGAATCAATTACTTATAGGAAATGAAGTAATGATTACCCCCGTTTATGAACAGAATAGCCAAGGAAGATATGTATATCTTCCAGAAAACATGATCTTGATTCGTTGGAAAGATAGCAAGGTCGTTGAACAAACTGCTATGAAAAAAGGTGATTATTTTATCTCTATACCAATTAATGAAGTAGTATTTTTTATTCGAGAAGGTACTGTTATTCCAATGGCAAAACCTGAATTAAGCACTGATAAAATGAACATGAACAATGTAACTCTTATAGGTGACACAGAAAATCATGTCCCCTATAAGTTTTACTCTGATGATGGGTATACCCTATCTCCTTCTCTGGAAAAAGGAATTAGAAATCTGTAAGATCGTATTCCCCATATTCACAGCCCCCGTTTTCAACCCGGGCATGTTCTATAAGTTCTAGCTCTCGACCCTTCTTTTTGAATAACTTTAATTCTCCATGACCGGTTCCACCATTCCATAACTGGTTGTGGAGTTTTAAACCATTTGGAGATTCGTAATTAACAAAAAGCATCTCATTTTTATTACAGAAAATGTCAATATCTAAAAGGTATTTCGTTGAACTAGCACTTACAATCCAGTGTAATTCAGTTTCACCTTCTTTTATTGAATAGCGTACTTGTGACTTTTTCCAAAATTTGGAAAAGTTAAAATCGTAGATAATTCCTTCGTAGGTAAACATAGCAAGTAATCGATTTTTTAAGGTAATACCAAAAACTTTGGGAGAGCCTCCACCTACATCAAAACAAGTATTGGCTAAATATTTGCCTGAAATTTCGCTGACTAAATTACAAGAAGAAAGCCACACCCAAGGACTGGTAAAATCACGACCCCAGTTTTTATCAGCATATCCAAAAGATGTTTCTGGTTTTACAATATAGGTTATTCCATCTAAAATTACAGTACCACTGTATTTAGTTTTAACCCCTTGAGCATGCCAATACATCTCAAAAGCATTTAATTTTCGAAATAACCACGAAGTACCATAACCAACATTGTATGGGCAACTTTTTTCAATTTTTAAATTCCATTCCATGAAACCAGAATCACTCATATATTCAGGGTGCATACGAACGTCAGAAGGTTCTAATCGAACAGATCCGCATGTTCCATTTTCCGTTAGAAGATGGTTCCCCACTCGTAAATCTAACTTTTTCTTGCTGTATCGTAATTCATTTGTGGGGAAAAAATTATGGATTTGTTTAGCACTCCTACCCCACGTACCAGCCTTTACCATAACATAAGAAGGCATGAACTTTTTTTTCTTTTGATCATAGAGCTGACCATATACAATATTGTTGGGAGATTTATCTGGATTTATTATAAAATATTCAATAAAAAAAGATTTGGGTTCACCGGTAATAGAATTATATCCGGTAAAGTTATGCCACCACCAAATATATCCTTTCTTTTTTTGACTACCTGAAAGCCAGGCTTTATTTTTACGTAAGTTAAATTTACTGCTTCTCATTGTTACAGTATAAACAGATTTATTCCAAAGTGCAAATAGTAATAAAAAAAAAGCTGGAATTCTGTTTAGAATCCAGCTTTTAACCAATAAAAAAAACTTAAAACGTATTTCTCATGGTATTTTTTACATCACTGTTATCGTCTTTTGGAAAATTCTCATCTAAATATTCAAAAGCTTCTAATGCATCACGTTGGATATGTTCATACCAAATACTATATAACTCTTCATTTACACTGGCAGGATAGGGTGCACCTTGTACATCCGAGACTAATCTTCTAAGTTTTTCACCACATTCGAGTAATTTCTTATTCATCATGTTATCCATTATACAGGTAATATTACAATATTTCCAGTAGAATCTGAGTTTTTACTGCAAAGAAGAGCCATTTTTGCTGTCTCAGTTTTTTCCCCTAGTTTTTGTCCAATTCGTTGAATATCTTCTGGTGTGGTAGTAAGAAGGGTATGCAATTTTTCCTCTCTATCGCTATCATAGATTCCATAGAGTTGTCGAATAAAACCAGTAAAGCCTCTGCTTGCAGGAGAACGAGGCTGTACTTCTTTACTGTAACATCCTGTAATAACTCGTTCAAAACTATCAATGTCAAGAAGATGATTTCCTGCCTCAGAAAGACACCTTTTATAGGTTTCTAACGAACGCTCTGGTTCTGGATCTCGGTACGTTGCAAAGGTAAAACAATTTTCTATTGAATCAGGAAAACAAAAAGCACCATAAGCTCCGCCTACGGTTCGTATTTGTTCCCAAAGCACTGTATTGGTAAACCAGTGAGCAAAAATACTTTCATATACAGACTCTTTATCGCCAAAAGATGCTGAAGGAAAAGAAGCGGCAGCAAATCCAACCTGGGTATTAGTCTTAAAAAGAACCTTACTGACTTCCCTAAGGTGTTGACCTGGTAACTCAGTCATTTTGTAGAGCTCTTCTGTCCATTTTGCTTTTTCAGCTTCATTAATAAAAGGTTTTGAAGGAATTGTACTTTTAAATTCTGGGCTTTGATACTGGTTAAGTGCCTTTGCTAACTGTTCTTTTATAGTAAGCAAAGTGCTATCATCCCCTGTAATATTAATAACTAGGCCTTGTTGCAATACACAATTTTTAATTTCTTTTAGCATAGAACATACATTTTGTATATTTTGCTCTGAAAAACTTCGTAGTTCATAAATTTGAGATAACCCATTCCATATTTCATCAATAGCTTTAGAAGGAGTTACCGTACAGGAAGTTCTAGATGCCATATAATCATTTCCATTAGGAATAAGAGAAGCTTCTAAATCATTTTTATATTCAATTAATAAATCTGCAATGCGTTGCGTATCTGAAAAGTCAGAAGTAAGTATACATTTAAAAAGCATTTCAATAGCTTCTTTTGTTTTCTCTTCCAAAAACTTTACTCGATAGAAAAGCCAACTGCGGCCCAATAAAGGATTGTCCCTCTCTTTTTCTAAGGACATTTTTGTTGGTGAAGAAGTAAAAAGGCTAGCCCCCATACCTCCGGCCGTTTTAGCAGAATAGGCCGCAGAGTCTGCCCAATTTATACCATCGAAACCTAAATTGGTTGCAGTGGTAGCAAAAAATGGTAGGTATTTCAAATATTTTAAAGGTAGTGTATCAACTGGGATTCCTAGCTCCACATAACCGATACCATTGGTCGCTTCGTTATGAATAAATACAGGAACTGTGTTTATTTCTGTTTTTTCTGATTTTATCACATCAACTTTTTCTTGTAATTGACAAGGTCGTAAATGGGGAATCAAATTTCGCTGTTCAATATCTGTTTTTTGTTGAAAATCTTGTAACACTTTTTGTTGTTTTTCTATTTCTACAAGAGATAATGAACATTTATCCACAATTTTTTTATCTAAAGCTGCTCTTTTTTTATCATACTCAGCAGAAGGAATAACCGTCAATCTCATGCGATGATTATTATCAAGTAAGAGTTTTTTTATAAGGCCTGTTACATATTCAGTAGTAATTTTTTCTTTTAACTGAGTAAATACTTCCCGAGATTTTAAAGGTTCAAAGGGTGTACTTCCGTTTAACCATCCTCTTAAGATTCTGCGCATTAAAATTAAAGAATAAGGACCATGGGATCGGCGTACTTCTCTATGAGAAAAATCTACAGACATCACTGCGGAATCAATATCTTGCTGAGAAATCCCGGTTATGCACAAATCTTCCAATGTTTGCATAATTACTTTTTCTAATTTTTGTACATTCTTTTGCTTTACTCCCCTCATTCCTGTTGTAAGGAGTAAATAACGTAATTCACCTTCTAAACCACAGTTGGGAGCAACATCTTCTCCTAAATGAGAATCAATCATAGCCTTCATTAAGGGTGAACCATCATGACCCAATAGTATTTCCCCTAATAAAACTGCTTCCATAAATAGCTCTGTATTTGCTGATTCCCCTAACATCCAACTAATTAAAACCGTACTACCTTTTTCTTTTGACCCTTCTTCACCAGAAGATGGTCCTTGTATATATTTTTTTTTTTTTTTTTTTTTTTTAGAATTTTTGGTTTTGTAAAAATTTCTAATTGATTCTCTTTATCTTTCTGAGCAATAAAAGAGGAAACCTCTTTTGAATTTTCTATTTCTGAATAGGAATCCAAAAATTCTTCATTTAAAAAGTCAATTTGCTTTTCTGTTTGAATATTACCGTACAAAAATAAACGACAATTTGCTGGGGCATAATATGTTTTATGAAATTCTTTTAATTGTTCATGAGTTAGTTCTGGTATAACAGAGGGATCTCCACCAGAATCGAAAGCATAGGTTGTTCCAGGTAAAATAGATTGAACAGCTTGGTCTGCTACAACGCTTTCAAAGCTGGAATAATTTCCTTTCATCTCATTGTATACAACCCCTTGTACAGATACCACAGGTTGGTTCTTTTTATTAGGGTGAACTTCAAATCGATGTGCTTCTTGTAAAAATATTTCAGGCAAAAGTAAGGGATTAAAAACTGCATCTCCATAAACAGAAAACAAATTAAAATAATCCGCTTCTACCATTGAACTGGCAGGATATACTGTTTTATCAGGAAATGTCATTGCATTTAAAAAAGTTTTTACACTTTGACTATTTAGCTGAATAAAGGGTCTTTTAAAGGATACTTTTTGGAACCACACAAAACAGAATGCTCTAAAATATGAGCTACTCCCGTAGAATCTTTTGGTAATGTTTTAAATGCAAAAGCAAAAAGATTTTCTTCGTCATCACAGAAAAGATGAAATATTTCCATTCCTGTTTTTTCATGGCGTAAATGAATTCCAGTGGATTTATAATCTGGTAAAGCTTGTAAATCTAAAACCTTCCAGCCTTTGTATATCGAGTTAATTTTAAGCATTATTAAAATATACTGATTTTATACGTAGATGTCACCATCTCTACCAGAAATTATTAGCTTTCCTTCTTCCCATGCTCTCCGTAATGTACTAAAAAAGCTATTAGTAATTTGATCACAATCCCGTTTTAGGATAGGTTTTCGTAATTCTTCTTCCTCTAAAATGATATCACCCCGGCCTTTTGATACATTGGACAAAATTTTTTTCCTAAATAACTCTGTTTTATCTGAAATTAATAAGGCAATATCTCCATCTTCCATGGTTTGCAATTTGTGTTGGATAAACCTATCCTCGGCATTTACGACATCATCTATGGTAAACAATCGTTCTCTCAAATTGTGACCTAGGTCTGGATCACTTTCCCCTAAGGTTCTTAAAATTTCTTGTTCTGAACCTGCATCCATTTTTCTAAGAATCTCAACTAATGCACCTCTTCCATCAATGGAATCAGTTTTTGTGGTATCAAAAGCAAGATATTTTTCATGCATAGCATGATCTACCCGGCGAACTACATCTGGATTCATAGCAGGTAACTTCGCAAGTCTAATAATTACTTCTTTTTTTTGCTCTGGAGAAAAACGATTTATAGTATCAGCTGCTAAGGTAGGTTTTAGACGAGATAAAACTAAGGCTTGCATGGGAGCACTTTCATCTTTTAATAAAAAGTATAATCGTTCCCCTTCAATTTCTTGTAAATATTCAAAAGGCTTACCTTCTGGATAGGGAACTGTTTTTTCAATAAAAGAGGAGGCTTTTTCTGGGCCAAAAGCTTTTTCTAAAATACTTCGAGCTGTATCTACTCCACCAGTATCCCTACTCTTTTGTAATAAGGATTTGAATTCTGCAAATATAAGGGTTGCTTCTTCAGGAGATACGCTCCGAACAGAAGCTATTTCTGGTACAATTTTCTCAATTTGATTTTGCTCTAG
>CALNCH010000238.1 GCA_937875245.1 uncultured Spirochaetaceae bacterium | reverse complement strand
TACCCACATAATGAGCCTGGGATTGTTTAACGAAAACGGACGGTTTGACCGCCATTATATGATAAGCTTCGAGCAGCAAACAATAAAATGGGGAAAAGATCTCTTCGAGTATTACAGGGACATGAGCAGGGAAATTAAAATTAAATGAAAAGCAGTGTATCGACCCGCAGCTATTGGTTTATAGATCCCTGCAGGAGCTTTCATTTACGTTCTCCAAGGAAAATCATCATGCCTGCAGGTGAAGCTTTTTTATAAATATTCCCCAGCACTTCAAGCAAATCCTCTTCACCGCGCCAGAAACTTTCTGGGGGAAATTTTCCAAGCCTTTTTAGAAGAACCACTGGGGCCGGAGGGATGAGAGCCTCAAAAGAGGGGCTTTTTTTGCAAATTCGAGGCCCTTTTCCGCCAGTTCATAATCCAGAGGCATGGGATTCTTGAAGTCTATGAACTCCTCCCTTCCAAACTGGCGGATCTCGTATTCCGGCGCTAGCCTGTCCTTTATTTTGTACTCCCCAATGTACTTCCTACCTTTCAGGAACTGAATAATTATTACACTGTACCCGTGGCCTACAGCCCTGAGAGCCAGTCAAAAGGCGTTTGTGGTCTTTCCTTCTCCTTCCCCTGTGTAAAGATAAACCATGCCTTTAACCAATTTAACCCCTCCGAAGGTGTACTCACCCTCAGAAAAAGAGTAGTTTACAGGCATATATTATTTTTGTATTAGGGCCTCATAATCCACAAAAAATTAGTTTTTTTTCCGTAAAAGGGCTTTTGGTCGTCCAGTGTTACATGGTTGATACTGCCATGATTAAATATTCAGTATGACAAATGCTTGCGTTTTCGTGCAAGGAACGCAAGTCAGCTCCAGTTGCACTGAGGTTCGGAACAAAAAGAACCTGGAAACTACTTTATGAGTATTTGGGAAAATATCAACCAGATAATAGAAGACGACCCTGAAAAATTTTCGGATTATTGTTGATGGGTTTCATTTGTCGGATTTTTGAGATTGAAAGATTTCAGTACTGTAATATAGGACAAGTTGATGATATTCAACAGGTTGGAAACTTAAGCTGATCAGGAACTGAGTTTCGGAGGAATTGAGTGTCAGTTTGTCCTACAAATTTTGATGAAAAAGTAGAATGTCCATTCGTTGACAGGAAAGAGTTCATTGAAGCTTTTGAAAACGCTTTCCGGAACATCGATCAGAAGGACTACAGTATCCTGGTCTATTATGGCATTGCCGGAATTGGAAAAACCAGCCTTAGAAAGGAACTTCCAACCTTGCTCGAAAAACATAACGACTCGGACAGGCACACAAGAGTTATATGGACTTCAATAGACTTCGCCACCGAACAATACAGGCAGCCTTATAAATTCCTCGAAGTTCTCTCCAGTCAGCTGCGCCAGAAATATGGTATCAAATTCAACTTTTTTGACATTGCCCTTGCCACCTACTGGAAAAAAGTCAATCCCCACGTTCCTCTGGTAAAAGAGAACTACTCTGAGGAAAGCATTGTCCGTGATGTTCTGGACATCTGCAACGAGCTTGTCCCTGTAAACCTGATACCAAACGTGTATAACCTTGCCAAAAGTTTACCTGAGCGTTATCAGAAATGGGTCCTGAAACGCAAAGAGGACATTTCCAAGCTTCCCGATCTCGAGCCGGCAGAAATAGATGAACGGCTGCCTGTTTACTGGGCCTATGACCTTGCTGATAACCTGCAGAACACTTCAGAATCTGCAGTCATTTTCATAGACACCTATGAAGCTCTCTGGGAAAAAGAAAGAGAAAAAGGAAGTTTTAGTGACCGTGACAAATGGATTAGAAAACTTATTGAAAACATACAAAACTCCTGTATGTGGGTAATCTGCGGAAGAGAATCCCTTCGCTGGGAAGAAGTGGATGAGGACTGGAAAAATTACCTGGACCAGCATAAAATTGGAAAACTTCCAGAAAAAGATGCTCTCGACCTGTTAAAACGGTGTGGAATCACTGAAGAGGATATCCAGAACGCACTCATTGAAAGCAGTGAAGGCGTGCCCTACTACCTTGAGCTCTCCATCGATACCTACAGAAATATAAAGAAAAAAGAGCAGCCTTCTCCTGAAAACTTTGCAACGGTTCCGGATGGAATATTCTGCAGGTTCGTCAAATACCTTGACAGGGAAGAAAAAGAGATACTGAAAGTCTTATCGGTTCCGAGATACTGGGATCGTGAACTATTCGAAATTCTGATCGAGAAATTTAATACCGGATATCCTGCAACCAGTTTTTCAGAACTGCATAGCTTCTCTTTTATGAATGTTGACGAGAAAGGAAAATGTTCCATGCACCAGCTTATGAGAAAAAGCCTGCAGGATTACCAGGATCCATATTTGAAAAAAGACGTTCATAATTTCATGCTTGACTTCTACAGCAATCAACTAAAAGATCTCGATATTAAAGCAATAACCCAAGAGCAAGAAAACACATTGGCTGAAGCCTTCTACCATGCAAAAGAGGCACTTGAAGCAGAAGATCTGCTCAATTGGTTTATTTCTGCCTCAGATCCATTCAACAGAGCAGCATTCTGGCAATTAATCATACCTCTATATGAAAAAATGCTGCAAATTCTTGAAGCAGAACTCGGTCCGCAACACCCAGATGTTGCAGCAACCCTAAACAATCTTGCTGGACTCTATGAAAGTATGGGAGAGTATGATAAAGCACTTCCACTTTATAATAAGGCACTTGATATTTATGAAATGGTACTGGGATCTGAACACTCAAACGTTGCAACAACGCTAAACGATCTCGCACTACTCTGTCGTCAGATGGGAGATTACGGAAAAGCACTCCTACTTTATAAAAGAGCACTTGACATTTATGAAAAGGTGCTGGAACCTGAATACCCATTCGTTGCAACAACGCTAAACAATCTCGCAGGACTCTATAAATGTATGGGAGATTACGAAAAGGCACTCCCACTTTATAAAAGGGCACTTGACATTCGTGAAAAGGTGCTGGGACCTGAACACCCATTCGTTGCAATAACACTAAACAATCTCGCAGAACTCTATCGTCAGATGGGAGATTACGGAAAAGCACTATCACTTTATCAAAGGGCACTTGACATTCGTGAAAAGGTTCTGGGGCTGGAACACCCAGATGTTGCAGCAACCCTAAACAATCTCGCAGGACTTTATTATCATACTGCAAGGTATGAAGAAGCTTTACCTTTGCTTGAACGCTCCCTTAAAATACTTGAGAGAAAACTTGGTTATTCTCATCCAAATTTCAAGACAACTGAACAAAATATTCAGGCTCTGAAGGCTAAAATGGAAGAAAAATGAAAACTATTTCGCAATATATTATCACTGGCATTGATATAATGGCATGCAGATACTGGTTTTTGAATAGAATTATGAAAAAGCCGTTTGCGTAGCGAACGGACTCTCCTTCAGGCCTATTTCTCTAATAAGAAACCCATCTATTCCGATTTATTAGTTTTATTCCCTCACATGCCTAACAATGTGACCAGCTTCAGGGATAATGATCTCAGAGAGGGCCAGTTTCACAGCATTTGGCGAACCTGGGAGACAAAATACCGTTTTTCCTTTAATCACACCTGCAATTGCTCTGGTAAGGATCACCGACGTTCCTATATCTTCAAGACTTTTGTACCTGAAAAGCTCACCAAAGCCAGGGATTTCCTTCTCAAAAAGGGGG
>CALNCH010000237.1 GCA_937875245.1 uncultured Spirochaetaceae bacterium | reverse complement strand
GACAAGTGTTTAATATTTTATTTATATTCATTTTATTTGAAAATATTTCTCAGTTAGCAGGTTGGAATTTAAATCAAATAATGTTTATTTATGGGTTTTCTCAAATACCTCGAGGTATTGATCATTTTTTTACTGATGATTTATGGAAGGTTGCACATTTTACCGTTCGAAAAGGTGAATTTGACAAATATTTAACAAGACCAGTAGATACTCTTCATCAAGTGCTTATGGAAGGTTTTCAACCAGATGCTTTAGGAGAGTTTTTAACTGGTGTCATATTATTGGTTTATGCCAGTATTCAATTGAAGGTACAAATAACTTTTACTTGGATTCTATTATTAATAGTAGCAGTAATTGGTGGCACCTTTATTTACACAGGTGTAAAAATAGTATTTGCTTCTTTTGCTTTTAAAATGAAGCGTTCAGGAAACCTTTTATTCGTGGCCTATATGACCAGTGATTTTGCACGCTATCCTGTTACCATTTATAATGAGTTTATCAAAACCACGGTATCCTACATATTTCCCTTTGCCTTTACCGCTTATTTTCCTGCTTCATATTTGCTTACCGGAAACTCTCCTTTGTTTTGTATAGGAGGAGCTGTTGTTATGGGACTTTTTTGGATGATACTAGGTCGTATTTCTTGGAATTACTATCTTACTAAGTACGAATCAGCAGGTAGTTAAGGCAGTAAAAAAAAATTTGATTTTTACCATTTTTATTTGTATTTTCATAGTATGAATTACGATAAAATGACCCTTAAGGTGCAGGATGCATTGCAGTCTGCTAGCTCCTACGCCCAACAAAACGATCACAGTGAAATTGGAACAGAGCATATCCTTTTGGCTCTTCTTGAACAAGAAGGTGGTATTATATCACCTTTAGTTGAAAGAATTGGAGTACAAAGTTCTCTGTTAAAGCAAAAAACAAAAGAATTACTTGACTCTTATCCAGTGGTTCAAGGAAATACTCAAATGAGTCTTTCTAGCGAAGCAGGTAAAATTCTTTCAAAAGCTGAAAAAGAAGCAGATAATTTAAAAGACCAGTATCTTTCAGCAGAACATATTGTATTAGCAATAGCGGCGTCTGGTAGTACTAGCCGTTGTGGTCAAATGCTTACTGACTTAGGTATTACTCATTCTGCTATTTTACAAGCGCTAAAAACGATTCGGGGAAATCAGAGAATAACAAATCAAGATCCAGAATCTACAATGCAGTCTTTGGAAAAATATTGCAGAGATTTGACTGCTTTAGCAAAGCAAGAAAAAATAGATCCGGTAATTGGTCGAGACGAAGAAATTCGTCGTGTTATGCAAGTATTAAGCCGTAGAACCAAGAATAACCCAGTACTAATAGGAGAACCTGGTGTTGGTAAAACAGCCATTGTAGAAGGACTTGCTAGACGAATTGTAGCCGGAGATGTTCCTGAAAGTTTGAAAGATAAACGATTATTATCTTTGGATTTAGGAGCCTTAGTCGCCGGTGCAAAATTCCGAGGTGAATTTGAGGAACGATTAAAGGCAGTAATCTCTGAAGTACAGCAAAGTGATGGACGAATTATTCTCTTTATTGATGAATTACACACCTTAGTGGGAGCCGGTGCCAGTGAAGGATCTATGGATGCTTCAAACTTGTTAAAACCTGCTTTAGCACGTGGAGAATTGCGTGCAATAGGTGCAACAACTCTTAATGAATATAGAAAATATATCGAAAAAGATGCTGCATTGGAACGTCGTTTTCAGCAAGTATATTGTCCAGAACCATCTGTAGAAGATACCATTGCAATTCTTCGTGGTTTGCAGGAAAAATATGAAGTTCATCATGGTGTTCGAATTCGTGATGAAGCTTTGGTAGCGGCTGCAGTACTTTCTAACAGATATATAACAAATCGTTTTTTACCAGATAAAGCCATAGACTTAGTAGATGAAGCTGCAAGTAAACTTAAAATGGAAATTGAAAGCCAGCCTACTGAACTAGATCAAGTAGAACGAAAACTTCTTCAATTGACTATGGAAAAACAGGCTTTGTCAAAAGAGCGAGATGATGCTTCAAAACAACGACTGGAAAAACTTAACAAAGAAATTGGAGATGTGACTTCTAAGCGGGATGCCATGAAACTACAGTGGCAAAACGAAAAAAATAAAATAGATATGAGTCGCAAACTAAAAGAAGAGTTGGAACAGCTTCATACCGATGAAATACGTTTTACCCGAGAAGGTAACTTGAATAAAGCGGCAGAAATAAAATATGGACGTATTCCAGAAGTAGAAAAAAAACTGGAAGAGGCTGTCAAAGCAGAGAAAAATGAAGAAGTAGATGAACAAAAAGAAAGTTTACTCCGACAAGAAGTATCAGAAGAAGATATTGCCCGCATTGTATCTACTTGGACAGGTATTCCTGTTAGCAAAATGATGCAAAGCGAAAAGCAAAAGTATCTTGAGCTGGAAGATGTGTTGCACAAGAGAGTTGTAGGGCAAAACGAAGCAGTTTCTGCAGTTGCAGATGCTATTCGACGAAATCGTTCTGGATTAAGTGACGAAAACAGACCCTTAGGAAGCTTTTTATTTATTGGACCTACTGGGGTCGGTAAAACTGAATTGGCTAAAACTTTGGCAGACTTTTTGTTCAATGATGAAAAGAGTCTTACTCGTATTGATATGAGTGAGTACATGGAAAAATTCAGTGTGAGCCGTCTTATTGGTGCTCCTCCAGGATATGTTGGGTACGATGAAGGTGGTCAGCTTACAGAAGCAGTACGTCGCCGACCCTATAGTGTAGTACTTTTTGATGAAATAGAAAAAGCTCATCCTGATGTGTTTAACGTATTACTTCAAGTATTGGACGATGGACGATTAACAGATGGACAAGGTCGTGTGGTAGATTTCAAAAATACCATCATTATTATGACAAGTAACTTGGGTTCTGATTTGATTTTGGAAGCAGAAGATGATGAAGCCTTGAAAGCTTTAGAACCTCAGCTTGATACTTTACTAAAAAGTCACTTTAGACCAGAGTTTTTAAATCGTATTGATGAAACCATTACCTTCAGTCGTTTAAGTCGAGATTGTATTGAAACTATTGTTGTTAATCAGCTAGAACGCTTAACCCATCGTTTGGAAAGCCGACGACTACACTTAGTGGTACGACCAAAGGCAATTACTTGGCTAGCAGAAAAAGGATACGATCCTCAGTTTGGAGCTCGACCAGTAAAAAGAGCTATTCAAACTTACTTGGAAAATCCTTTGGCAAAGGAATTGCTATCTGGAAAATATGTAGAAGACAGTCAAATTACTGTTGATATAGAAAATGATAATATAGTTTTTCTTTAAGTTTAGTTTAAGTAAATATTAGTACACTTTCAGTATAGATTATTGGAGGTGTACGAATATGAAGTATATACATAGGAAATTGATTATCAGTATTTGTGGATTATTACTCTGTGGAGTAATGCTTTTTGGAAATGGAAAAAGGGAATCCGGATTCACCACTGAAGAAGGAACAGAAATCACCAATTTGTATTCATGGGCTCAGGCAGCAGCTGAGGATGAAAACAGGAGTGTTCCCCCTGTTAGTTCTGGAAATGGTTTACAAACTCCACCAGAAGGTTTTGATGGTGAAAGGCCCTCAGAACCCCCAGAAGGATTTACCCCCGGTGAAATGAATCCTGGAATGAATAATGTTTCAGTTTCAAGTCTTTCTATCACCAACA
>CALNCH010000236.1 GCA_937875245.1 uncultured Spirochaetaceae bacterium | reverse complement strand
ATGCCATCCTTGGAGAACCTGTATCAGAGAGGTATAGCAAATGGTGTTGAAGATTTAATTCTTTTATCTGGTGACGAAGTGCGAAAAATGGAGAGTTCTATTTCTACTGAAGTGGTAGCGGCTCTGTATGCACCTACTAGCGGTATTGTCTGTCCTTTTGGTTTAACTATAGCTTTAGCAGAAAATGCTTTTGAAAATGGTGTTGCCTTTAAGTTTAATGCAGGGGTTACCAGTATTAAAAAACGTTCTTCAGGTTATGAACTGAGTATGGGTGAGAAAACTATTTCTAGCCAATTTGTGGTAAATGCTGCCGGGGTATATGCAGATGTGTTTCACAATATGGTAAGTCAAACTAAAATTGAAATAGAAGCTCGAAAAGGAGACTATTGTTTATTAGATAAAACAGTAGGTAACTTGGTTTCAAAAACTATTTTTCAATTACCTACAAAACTAGGGAAGGGTATTTTGGTAACCCCTACTGTTCACGGTAACTTACTCATAGGACCAACTGTTACTCCTGTAATCGATAAAGAAAACAATGCTACCACTGCTATTGAATTGGCAACGGTAATGGAAAAAGCTTGTAAAAGTGTAAAAGATATTCCTTTTCGGCAAGTAATTACTGCTTTTAGTGGTTTACGAGCCCACGAAAAAAGTGGAGATTATGTGATTGGTGAAATATCTGATGCTCCAGGCTTTTTTGATGTTGCAGGCATTGAATCGCCAGGGCTCTCCTGTTCACCTGCCATTGGAGAATATGTGGCAGAGATGGTGGCAAAAAAAGCTAGTGCAGCAAAAAAAGCAGTGTTTAAGAATACTCGAAAAGGGGTGGTTAAAACTAGCAGTTTGAATGCCACAGAATTTTCTGCATTAATAAAAGAGCGACCAGAATTTGGTACCATGGTTTGCCGTTGTGAAAACATTACAGAAGGTGAAATCATTGATTCTATTCACAGGCCTTTGGGAGCTACAACACTAGATGGTGTAAAAAGACGGGTAAGGGCAGGTATGGGCCTCTGTCAGGCAGGTTTTTGTACTGCAAAAACTATGGAAATATTGGCTAGGGAATTACACCTTTCGCTGTCTGATATCTGCAAAAATGGTCCAGATTCACAAGTAATTAAAGGATAGGTAAAAACATGATTACACACGACCTTGTTATTATAGGGGGAGGCCCAGCAGGTTTAGCTGCAGCTCTTTCTGCTCGGCAAAATGGCATACAAGATATATTGATTTTAGAACGTTCTGAACAATTAGGAGGTATTTTAAATCAATGTATTCACAATGGTTTTGGTCTCCACACTTTTAAGGAAGAACTTACTGGACCAGAATATGCTCAGCGATTTATAGATTCAGTTGAAAAAGAGGAAATTCCAGTTACTTGCAACACTATGGTTCTTTCTATCAACGACGCAAAACAAATCACCTACATCAACAGGACTGATGGTTTGGTTAGCCTTCAGGCAAAAGCAATTGTATTGGCTATGGGGTGCCGAGAACGCCCTCGAGGAGCCTTAAATATTCCAGGTTATAGGCCCTCCGGTATTTTTGCTGCGGGTACTGCACAGCGGTTAATGAATATGGAAGGTGAAAGAGTTGGAAAAGAAGTGGTGATTTTAGGTTCAGGTGATATTGGATTAATTATGGCTCGTCGTATGACCTTAGAAGGCGCAAAAGTAAAAGTGGTAGCAGAACTAATGCCTTTTTCTGGGGGGTTAAAACGAAATATTGTACAGTGTTTGGATGACTACAATATCCCTCTAAAACTGAGTACCACTGTTATTGATATTCAGGGAAAAGAGCGAATTACAGGTGTTACTCTGGCAAAAGTTGATGAAAAGAGAAAACCGATTCCTGGAACAGAGGAGCACTATGATTGCGACACACTTCTTTTATCTGTAGGTCTTATTCCAGAAAACGAATTATCTCAAAAAATCGGTGTTGCTATGAATACCGTCACTTCTGGCCCCAATGTGAATGACCGCTTAGAAACTTCTGTATCAGGAATTTTTGCCTGTGGTAACGTTCTTCATGTTCACGATTTAGTAGATTATGTTTCAGAAGAATCAACTTTGGCTGGAAAATATAGTGCAGAATATGTGATAGCTAAGAGTTCAAAACCAGCAGAAAAAACTATTCCTTTGGTAGCAGAGAAAGGGGTACGCTATACGGTTCCACAATTTGTTGATGTAGATAGTATGGCAGAAAATATTACAGTTCGCTTCCGAGTTGATAATGTGTATCAAAATCGCTTTATCAGTGTGTATATCGATGGAGAGAGAATCTCCCACAAAAAGAAAAAAGTGCTGGCTCCAGGTGAAATGGAAGAAGTAGTTTTAAATAAAGAAAAATTAAAATCTTATAAAGCAATAGGTCGCATTGTAATTTGTACGGAGGTGGAATAAAATGGATAAACAGGAATTAACATGTATTGGTTGTCCTTTAGGATGCCAACTTTCCGTTGAAATTACTGAAACTAATGAAAATATAGAAGTGATAATAAAGGGAAATTCCTGTCCTAAAGGGGCAGAGTATGGTAAAAAAGAGGTAATTAGCCCCACCAGAGTTGTCACTTCCAGTATCCCGGTAGAGGGAGGGATTTTTCCTCGGGTTTCTGTAAAAACGAAAGCTGATATTCCAAAAAAATTAATATTTGAGTGCATGAAAGATATTCATAGTGCAAAAGTACATGCTCCCGTTCATATTGGTGATGTTTTACTTACCAATGCAGGTGGTACCGGAGTGGATATTATTGCTACTAAGGAAGTGCCTTCACTCTAAGGATAGGATAATATGGATCCAAGGCGAGAATTATTACAAAAATGCCAATATTTTATATTGGATATGGATGGAACTTTTTATTTAGGAGATGATATAATTCCAGGGTCATTGGAGTTTATGGATACCTTGAAAAAAACTGGAAGAGAGTTTTTGTTTTTTACCAACAACTCTTCTAAGTCTCCAGAAGTATATATTCAAAAGCTTGCCAAAATGGGTTGTAACATTACCAGAGAACAGATTATGACTTCTGGAGATGTTACCATTGCATACCTTAATACCTATTTTAAAAATAAATCAGTATACTTAGTGGGCACTCCAGCCTTAGAAAAAAGTTTTCATGACCAAGGAATTATTCTTTTTAACGATAATATCGAAAACTACGTTCCCGGAAATCATCCAGTAGAAAGAAAGCCTGATATTGTGGTAATTGGCTTTGATACCACCCTTACTTATCAAAAATTAGAAAGAGCCAGTTCTTATATCCGATCAGGATCTCTGTTTTTTGCTACTCATTTAGATATTAATTGTCCTACTGCAAATGGTTTTATTATTGATGTCGGTGCCTTTTGTGCAGCAATCCAGCTTTCTACAGGGGTTGCTCCCCGATATTTTGGAAAACCATACCCAGAAACTATCGAAATGATTTTGGCCCACACAAAAGGTAGAAAAGATGAATTAGCATTTGTAGGAGATCGGTTGTATACTGATGTTGCAACTGGAGTACAAAATGGTGTACCTGGATTATTAGTTTTATCTGGAGAAGCAACTTTAGAAGATGTAGAAAAATCTAAGATAAAACCAGATGCCATTTTTGCAAATTTAAAGGAAATTGCAGATTTACTGGAGTAAAAGGATATGAAGAGAATACAAAATGTTTTTGACGAGTCACCAATTATTGCCGCTGTAAAAGACGATGAGCAGCTGTACCAAGCTATGGCCACTGATTGTGCTGTAATTTTTATATTGTATGGTACTATATGCACCATAGCTCAGATTGTAGAGCGAATAAAGGATGTAAAAAAAATAGCTATAGTCCATATCGATTTGATAGTAGGATTAAGTTCAAAAGATATAGCCGTTGATTTTATAAAGAGCCACACAAAGGCAGATGGAATTATTAGTACTAAACAAAATCTTGTAAAAAGAGCAGTTGAATTGGATATGTATGGAGGTCAGAGAACTTTTATCGTAGATTCTATGGCTTTAGCAAATACCAAACATCAATTGCAAACTTTTAGACCCAGTTTTTTAGAAATAATGCCTGGAACTATTTATTCTGTTATTACTGAATTGCATACATCTAATACCGTACCACTTGTAGCGGGTGGATTATTGGCAACTAAAAAAGACATTTTATCTGCCTTGGATGCAGGGGCAAGTGCAGTGTCCACAACCCGTCAAGAGTTGTGGATAGTGTAAACTCTATGCTAAGAGTTTTTCAACAATAGCTTTTGCAATTTTCATATCAACGCCTTCAATCGTTTTTAGTTTTGGCATGATGTTTTTTAATACTCGGTCTGATTCTGGTAAAGATTCAATTATTTTCTTTACTTCTTCTTCAGTTTTTTCAGGGCTGAGAGTTTCTGGAACAAACCCTTCTAGGACTTTTAACTCTTCTTCTAGTTGAGCAGTATCAGCTCCACCTTTTTTATATTCAGCAATAGTTGCCAAAGTTTGGTCATAGAGTTTTTTTGCGGCAGAATTCACGAATATTTTTTTGCACAGAATCAATTAACATTCCTAAAACAGATGCTCTAACTGGATCAGTCTTTCGAATACTCATTCTTTCTTTAAACATTTCTTTCGTAGTCATTTTGGTACTCCCATAAAAAGTCAACGAAAAAGTTTTAACCTTTTTAAGTTGACTTTTTACACGCACTTTCGCAATGAAATGAGAAAGTGCAAATATATTTTAGAGTTTACGTAAGTAAACTCGGAGATGAGTAGTGAGGCATTATTTTTGCCGAACTAATCATCATCCCTCCTTTAAAACTCCGCGTTGGCGGTTGGGCAAGGAAGCCCAAAATCAAGAGTTTGCTTAGCAAACTCCGGGAGATTTTTTGTACAGGAAGTACAAAAAACCGACCCTCCTTTAAAACTCCGCGTTGGCGGTTGGGCAAGGAAGCCCAAAATCAAGA
>CALNCH010000235.1 GCA_937875245.1 uncultured Spirochaetaceae bacterium | reverse complement strand
AATAATATTAACCTTGAAAACCTCTGCCCCGCAGGCTTTTAGTATACGGCTTACTGATTCTCCTAAGGCATCGTTTCGTAAATGTCCTAAGTGTAAAGGCTTATTAGTATTGGGGCTAGAAAACTCAATCATTACCCTCTTACCATTCAAAGGAGACTCACCTTGGGCATTATATTTTCCATAATCTGCTTTTTGCTCTCTAATTTTTTGCAAAATGGGGGCAGCGGCAGCAGCTTTATTTAATTTAATATTTAAATAGGGGCCAACAACAAAAAAAGAACCAATACTTTCAGCATCTCCTGATTCACTAATAATTTTCATAGTTTCATTTGCAATCATTGGAGGAGCCATTCTGAAGGTTTTTGCAAAAGTAAAAAAAGGAATACCTACATCACCCATTTCTGGATTAGGTGGAGTTTCCAATAACAAACTTTCTGGAAGAACGGGTTCTACAGAAAGCGAGTTTGCACTAATTAATTTGTTAAGAGCAGATGCAACGACTTGTCTACACTGAGTTCTCAAATCTGACATATATAACCTCATTACAGTAAATCAATTTCAAAGAGATTACAAAGTTTATCAGAAAACTACGTTGCTAGCAAGACAGAGCACAAAAGGATACTTAAGTTACAAAGGATACTTAGCTTACAAATGCAGCCATAGGAGAAAAATGAAGTAACCTTTCTTCCAAAGGAATATCAGAAGGTAAAAAAGAAGTTTGACGGCGAAAACTACCAAAAGGATTTTTGTCACCCATAGAACAACAAGTACAATCGGTACTAACCTGTATATTTTCAGATAACACTCCAGAGTGTTCTAAAACCACTAAATTTGCTTCAATGAGAGATAAATGATTTTCTTCTGATATACAAGAAGGAGAAAAATGAGTAGAAAAATATGACACCCGTTCTTGATCTACTGTATAACAACAGGAATGAATATGAGGGCCCAAAATAACAGAGAAATTGCCAGGCTTTGCCCCGTAACAAAACTCTGCTTTTTCGATTGCTTTACCTACAATGCCAGTACCTTTCCAACCAGAATGCAAAACACCAAAACAGCCACTTTTATTATCGTATAGATAAATAGGCATACAATCTGCAACGGTAATTACTGGAGTTAATTGGGCATTTTTACTAATTATACCATCTGCCCTTTTATTTTTTGTATCACATTGCTCTGAAACAGTAATTACCTCTTGGGAGTGAATTAACTCTAAAGGAACCACCTTCTTGTTTCCAAAGAAAACAGCTCGATTTACATTTTGTTCATTCCATCGAAAACGCATAGAACCTGCACTTGCTAAAGTTAGACAAGCTTTTTTGTCCAAAATTGTACCATTCATAATAAAAGGCACACTACAGACATTTTCATTTTCATCAGAGATATAATCTAAAAAAGATATTTGTATCATTTTCGAACCGGTTTATCTTCAAAAGTTTCTATTTCTTTTATCAAATCAAAAGCCAATTCCAACCCGATTTTAACTTCGTTAATTTGATTTCTAAGGGAGCCATCGTTTACCCCTATTAGGGTCGTAATATTGGACAACGTTGTATAGCGAATATCTTTTGTTTGAGCTAAAAAACCAGCTAAAAACTCTAACATAGTGCGACAATTATCACAAAACTTTGAAACCAGTAAATTGGCTTCAGATTCAATGGAAAGCATAAGAGAATTTATTTTATTCTGCCCCTGTATGGTACGGATAGATTCTCGAATTATCCGTAAAAAAGAATCCCCGTATATGCCTTTAGGTGATAGCTTATCATTCAAACTTACTATAGTTTCTGACAAATGATTAAATTCGTTATAGACATCGGTAAATTCAACTCTTATATCTCGCTGGGAAAATT